>CAIVDG010000191.1 GCA_903904615.1 uncultured Acidimicrobiaceae bacterium
CCCAGCACCAACACCCTCTAACGCGGCAAATGGTCCACATGCATGCGCTGCGATCCACACGTGCACCATGGGAGCACCACCACGTTGAAGCGTTGAGTTCGGTGGACAGTTGCCATTTGCATCGAGTGCACCAATGACTTTGGGAACACCGTTCACATTTCTCCAACACAAGTTGTCGTGGACATGCCACTGCAAGAGCCCACCGCCATAGTTCACCAATGTGGTGTCATTAATAAGTGTTCCTGGAGGAGCAATAAACATTGCAGACACAAGAGTTCTTGTACTCCCCGTCACTTTGTAGACCAATGACTCCGGAGCGGCGGTGTCGAGAAAGCGATTGTCGTTCAAGAGCGAATACTTGATGAGGTGTTCATACCCCGATGATTCGTCTCCGATAGACACATAACCAGCGGAAATTGCCGTTGCATAGTTGGCATACGTTGGAAGGTCGCGCTTTGTGTTTTCCAACAAAGCAAGCGCACGTTGCCCCTGTTCAGGTGTGAACCCTTGGATTCCCGACAAATTGATTGGTTGTGATGGGTCGTAGGGGCGGGGCCAGCCTGAAGCCGCAGCCTTTGCTTGGTCGGATGTTTGCACATGACCATGAATAGTGGTGGTTGTAGTTGACGTAGATGTGGTGGTGGTGGTTTTCTTCGTCGACTGCGAAGAGCCATTGCGCACCACTGTTGTGGCTGTTAACGACGTATCGGTGACAGCGGTGTCACTTGTGGCGTCCGCTGGTGGTCCTGGCGTAATGATCACGCCATCTGCGGTAATGGTGAGCCCGCCATCAACTAGTTCGACTTCTCCATGTAAGTGCACGCTTCCCGTTGCTGTCCATGCGCCAACCAAACCCAACACCACACATGTGTATGCAGCATTCATGCCGTGTAGTCGTCCCACCGGTGCATCACCGCGTTGAGTTGCCCACACAATTCCCACCACCACAACAGCAGCAAGAAACGCGCTCATCGAATCGGCCGCTTGCGGGTCTTCTGCAATCTGCAAGCCATCAACAAAAGCGATGCCCGTAGTGATTGACAAGATCCATCCACCGACTGCCGCCCCGTGAATGCCAAGCCCTGCGAGACGTAGTTGCCAACCAGATTCAAACAGTGCGGCGATACCCCACCCCAACTGAAGAACAGCCAAGAACAGAAAGGCGCGGGCGGCAGGTGCGTGTTCGGAATGGAGGCCCACGGCAATGCCATGAATAAGGCCCGCACCAAGGGAGCTATACGCAGCCCAACGCAGTCGCTGAATCATGAATTCCCCCTCGGTTCCTCAATAATCTAACTGCGAATCTGGCTTGTTTGTGACAATCGTCTCAATGAGTCGTCTACCATTTGGCTATGTCAACAACCCAGATTTCCTCAATTGCCGACATCATTCGAACCCACGGTGTCAATAGACCACAACACCCGTGCCTCACCGAAGGTGAGCGGTCTCTGAACTGGTCCGAGATGTATCAACTCTCACAACAAGTGGCGCAAGGATTCGCTGCCGCCGGTGTCGGTAGTGGCGACCGAGTCGCGCTGCTGGACATGAATGGTGTCCCCCACTTTGAGGTTGCGTTCGGTGCAGCACTCATCAACGCAGTCAGTGTCGATGTGAATTGGCGACTTGCTGCTCCCGAAGTGGAATACATCGTCAACAACGCCGAAGCAAAGGTGCTTGTTGTTGGTGCAGAGTTTGTGGGAATTCTCGACGCCATCGCCGACAAGTTGCAACACACAAAGTTGATTCTGGTGGTGGGTGGCCACGGCCAGTACGAAGACTGGAACACCTGGGTAGCGCGTCAATCAAGCGGAGACCCTCATGTTCCCAGCACACGTGAAGATGTTGCATTCCAGTTGTACTCAAGCGGCACCACTGGTCTTCCCAAAGGTGTCATGTTGTCGAACAACAACTTCCTCGCGATTGCGCCGATGATTGAACAAATCTGGGAGCTAAAGGAAGACTCCGTCAACCTGGCAGCAATGCCGTTATTCCACATTGGTGGAGGCGGCTGGGCAATGGCCGGTATGTACATGGGGTGCAGCACGGTCATCGTTCGCATGATGGACCCTGTTGCACTTGTGAAGCTCATTGGTGACAAGAGAATCACTCACGGATTCCTTGTTCCTGCAGTACTTGCCTTTATGAACATGGTTCCCGGTGTTGAAACTGCAGACTTCTCCAGTTTGGAAGTCATGGTGTACGGAGCGTCTCCCATCAGCGAAGAAGTTCTCACGAAGAGCGTTCAACTTCTGAAATGCAAGTTCTGGCAGGCGTATGGCCTCACCGAAACAACCGGTGGAGTCATCAACCTGCCACCAGCAGATCACGATCCAAATGGTCAAAACAAGCACCGCCTCCGCAGTTGCGGCATTCCCGGACCGGGAGTCGAGATTCGCATCGTCGACAACGACAACAACCGCGATTGTGAAGTGGGCGAAGTGGGCGAGATTTGGTGTCGTTCACCACAGGTGATGTTGGGTTACTGGAAGAGGCCTGAAGACACCGACAAAGCAATCACGCCCGATAACTGGTTCAAGACCGGCGATGCCGGATACATCGACGCCGACGGGTATGTCTACATTCACGACCGCGTGAAAGACATGATTGTGTCTGGTGGAGAAAACGTTTATCCCGCCGAAGTGGAAAACGTTCTTATGTCGCACCCTGGTATCGCCGATGTTGCC
>CAIVDG010000192.1 GCA_903904615.1 uncultured Acidimicrobiaceae bacterium
TCAATTCGGAGTCCAACTGTGATGCGCAAGGCGCGAACCACATTGCGCGTCCACCACGCCTGAAGCCGATAGTTCGCAGACAAGTTTTTCCCTTGCCCCACCAGAAACAACAAGATGGCGGCCACCAGGCCACAGGCTTCAAGCCATGACCACAACATTCCGAAGGCAACGAACCGCACCAAGGGGAGTCGCCATCGACGCCGCAACAGGTCAATAACCACCAGTAAAGGCGCCCAGACGACACACGAGACCAATAACGCCACAGCCAGAACGGTGACTGCCAATCCCATGACCGGGCGCCGTAGCCATGTCCGCTCCATCTCTGCACCCTATTCCCCCGTAGCGGACCCATAAGAGCCAAACAGGACCTACCTTTCGGCTTAACAATTTGTAAAATGGGCAGGTGACAGACCTTGCTGCCTCAGGCACCCGTATTTCTTTTCGCGTCAACGGAACACCGGTTTCGGTGTCGGCCGAGCACCCCCACCTTCTTGCCGCCTTACGCGATGAATTAGACATCACGTCCCCTAAAGACGGCTGCTCCCCCTCCGGTCAGTGCGGATGCTGCACAGTCATGATCGATGGCAAGGCGCAGGTGTCCTGCACGTACTCGGTCGCCAAAGCGGAAGGTCGCGACATCACCACTCTTGAAGGTGTGAGCGAAGAAGAACGCAACACCTATTCATCGGCCTTTGCTGCATGTGGAGGACTGCAATGCGGATTTTGCATTCCCGGAATTGTCATGCGCGCAAAGTCGCAGGTCGACAAGAAAGGCGCCGACCTGAAGCGCGAGGACATGGCGCGCCATCTCGGCGCACATCTTTGCCGTTGCACGGGGTATGTGAAGGTTCTCGACGCAATTGAAGCGGTTGCACAGGGAACCCCTGTAGATGTTTCTCTTCCTGGTGGAGTTGGTTCGCGCGGTATCAAGTACGAAGCTGCAGATCTTGCATTAGGTGACCGAGGCTACGTAGACGACATTCGCGTTCCTGGCATGCTGCACGGCGCTCTTCATCTCACCAAGCATGTGCGTGCAGACATTCTCGATATTGATACCTCTGCCGCCGAATCTGCACCTGGCGTAGAAGCCGTCTTCACCGCTGCCCACATACCGGGTGCACACAAAGTGGGAATCATCTATAAAGACTGGCCAGTCATGATTGGCGTTAGCGAACGCACGTCGTATGCCGGAGATGTTTTGGCCATTGTTGTTGCTCGCACACGTCGCGAGGCGCGCGCCGCTGCCGAACTCATTCAGGTGAAGTACGCGCCTCATCGACCCATTGTCGATGCAGTTGCCGCAATTGATGATCCAGAAATTGCTGTGTGGGGCACCGACAGCAATGTGTTGTCTCGCAGCGAGTACGCGCGCGGAGACGTTGACACGCAACTTGCGAACAGCGCGCATGTCATTACTGAGACATTCCAGACACAGCGCATCGAGCACGCTTTCCTTGAACCCGAATCAACACTTGCTGTTCCTAACACCGAAGACGGCACCATGCATGTGTATTCCGGAGGACAAGGCGTATGGGACGACCGCGATCAAATCTGCGCCATTCTCGATGTTCCCACCGACAAGGTCACCGTTGAATTGGTTTCAAATGGCGGTGCATTCGGCGGCAAAGAAGACATGTCGAACCAGGGGCAAACCGCCCTCGCTGCGTGGCTACTTCAAAAGCCGGTGAAATGCACATTGTCTCGCGAAGAGAGTCTGCTAATTCATGCAAAGCGCCACCCCATCCGCATGGAATACACCGTTGGTTGCGACGCAACAGGGAAACTCACTGCCGTACGCGCACGAA
The DNA here is from genome assembly GCA_903904615.1 of uncultured Acidimicrobiaceae bacterium. GTDB lineage: Bacteria > Actinomycetota > Acidimicrobiia > Acidimicrobiales > Ilumatobacteraceae > UBA2093. The sequence goes on from CAIVDG010000192.1 coordinate 1,806, forward strand.
TGATTGGCGACTCAGGGTCGTATGCATCGGTGGGTATGAAAGTTCTAGAACGCGCA
>CAIVDG010000193.1 GCA_903904615.1 uncultured Acidimicrobiaceae bacterium
CAGAAGTCGGCAATCGCTCTTGGTTTTATTCGGCCGTTCGACTTGTTACTTGTAGACGAACCATTCGTCGGACTCGACTCGTCCGGGAAAGAAGCCCTTCTGGAACTGTTGGCGAGTGCATCAGACAATGGCTCCACGGTTGTGGTGGCCACCCACGAGTTGTCGTTCGTTCACACCGTTCGCCGCATCATTGCGCTACGCGATGGTCGTCTTGTCTACGACGGAGGCGTTGATGGCATTGACGTTGACGGACTTGTTCGCACGGAAGACCCTGCGGGTGAGCATGACGGAGAAGGGCACTAGGATTTCACCATGTTTACGTACGACGTAGTTTCTGAATCCGTTCGCAATCCACATGAATTGGCTGCTGAACTCACTCGCCGTTCCAATCAGGGATGGGAAGTTGTGCAAATCACGTACGACGGTGCCGCTTGGTTCCACGCATTCATTCGTCATTCGGGCAGTGTTCCTGTGGCCCCACACCCAGGCATGAAGCAAGACGCAGTGCCCAGCGCTGTTGCTGGTCCACTTGGTGATGCAAAGCCTTCCAATGTGACAACACCAGTTGCTTCAGGTGCGCCTAGTGCATCCACCCCTGCAGTTCCCGCCAACTGGTATCCAGATCCATCGAAGCGATACGAGCTTCGTTACTGGAACGGCACCGCATGGACCGAACACGTTGCAACTGGCGGCGTGCAGTCCACCGATCAGCCAAAGTAACTCACCATGCAGGCCATCTCACTTGGCCACGCCGGCATTCTTATTCGCACGCGTGGGATCACCATCGTGTGCGACCCATGGTTCGTACCAGCCTTCTTTGGTTCATGGTTTGTCTTCCCACGCAACGACCAATTGCCAGACGACATCATGCACGATGTCTGCAATCCAGACTTCTTGTATGTATCGCATCTACACGGCGATCATTTCGACGCATCATTTCTTGCGGAACGAATGAACAAGAACACCACGGTGTTGTTGCCAGATTTCCCTACTCGTGAGCTTGAACGAACATTCAATTCTTTGGGATTCCGTAAGTTTGAACGAACCGTGAATGCGTCGGAGCGCGAAATTGCTCCAGGAGTTTCCATCGCTGTCCATGTTGAGTCTTCAATTACCGATGGACCTGGTGGCGACAGCGCGCTAGTTGTCAGCGACGGCGAAGCACGATTGGTGAATCAAAACGATTGTCGTACCAATGATTTGGGTGCGTTGTTGTCACATGGACCCGTTGATCTGCATTGGTTGCAATTCTCTGGCGCCATTTGGTACCCCATGGTGTATGACATGGACGCTGCAGAGAAAAAACAGTTGTGCGTTGACAAAGTAGAGAGCCAGTTTTCTCGCGCACTTCGTTATGTGGAAGCGCTGAACGCCACCACAGTTATTCCATCAGCAGGTCCCCCTTGTTTCCTCGATGAAGAGTTGTTCGGCCTCAACATGGTGACGGGTGATGAAACCAGCATCTTCCCCGATCAAATGGAATTTCAGCGGCGCATGTCAGACATTGGTCGTTTGAATGCCGCCACCACAATTCCTGGAACTTCTTTCACTGTGATTGGTGGCGGAGTCACTGTTGAACAACCATGTTCCGGAGACGAGTTGTCGCGTATCTTCAGCCACAAGTTGGACTATTTGCGCACGTATCAATCTGATTGGGCCGAATGGTTGGCCGCAGAGAAAGCATCATGGGCATCGCCTGATACCGACATCATTGGC
>CAIVDG010000194.1 GCA_903904615.1 uncultured Acidimicrobiaceae bacterium
CATTCAAGATGGCACGGTGGTTCACACAACGCCATTTAGCCACACAACAGTCGGTGACGATTGTGTGATTGGACATGTTGTCCACCTGGAGGGTTGCATCGTTGAGAACTTTGCCCAAGTCTCGTCTGGATCCATCGTTCTTCATCGCGCTGTCATCAGTAGTGGTGCAATCGTTGCGGCCAACGCAGTGGTTTTGAACGACACCGTTGTCCCGCCGGGCGCCTTGGCCGTTGGCGCACCTGCCACTATCAAAGAAGGCCGTGCGCGAAAGCAAGATATTGAAATTGCTGTTGCCGCATACCTTCACAAAGGGCAACGGTTCCGTGAGCAACTTCGACGAATCGACTAACAGCACTACATGGACAATGGTGGACTTCGTTGTCGACCTCACTGATGCAGAACTTGTTGCAGACACTCTGTGGAGCCTTGGTGTTGTCGCCATTGAAGAGATGACGAATGATGGCAAAGTCACGCTCCGAACAAGCATGGGGGAGAACCCTCAAGACACCATCGCGTCACTTCGTGAAACTTTCCCGCACGTAGAAGTATCCACTGTCGAGATTGATCGTGCGGTTGCGGACACGTGGCGCGAATTTGCCGAGCCAACACACGTTGTCGATGATGTCTATTTGGTACCGGCATGGAAAGACGCACCGCCAGGCAGTCGAGCAATCTTCATAGAACCACTCGACACGTTTGGACTTGGCAACCATCCCACAACTGTTCTTGCGCTTCGCCTGGCTCTTCGTTGCATACAACCGCGTTCCACGGTCTTTGATTTCGGAAGCGGTTCTGGAGTGCTGTCCGTTGGAGCCGCATCGCTTTTGTCTTGCACTTGCTTCGCGTACGACATTGCAGACTCGGCGAGGGATGCATTGTCCGTGAATGCTGCGGAGAACAATGTCACGACATGCAATTGGATTCCTGGATTTCCAGCGAACACAGTTGATGCAGTGTTGGCAAACATTTTGGCACCGGTTCTAATTGCAGAGTCATTGAATGTGATGCAAACGACTCAAACAGGGGGAGTGATCATCCTGAGTGGAATGCGAACCGAACAAGCTGCTGAAGTCTTGCGGCACTACTCGCAGTGCACAGAAATCACACGCGATGAACTAGACGGCTGGACCGCTGTTGCGTTGAAGAAGAATTAAGAAATAACTCGAGCGCGCACACCAATAGGCGCGATGAGTCGGTAACCAGCTGCGTGGCGCTCTTCTTCAGATTCGCCGCCCCAGAATCCGTACTCGCGATTGCGACGAGCGAAGTCGCGACAGTCATACATGACTTCACAGGAGTGACACACTTCGCGAGCTTGCGCTTCTCTGCGTTCACGTGCTTGCGGACGTTCTGCCGCCGGAGGAAAGAAGATTGCGGAAAGGCCTTTACATTCAGCCAACTCTGACCACGTTGTGTCATCCCACTCACGGAATGCAAACAGTTCTCCAATGGCCATGGTTGTCCCCCAACTACGCCGCGCTTGGTCTCACATTAGCGGAATTTACTGACCAGTCAATTCTGAACTATTTGTCAACTGCGGCCCTACGACAGAGCAATTCGGACCCCAGCTGCAAAGGCGTCCACATCTGCCTCAGATGTATCCCAGGAGGTCATCCACCGCACCTGAGACCGACTGGCATCCCAGTCCCAGAAGAAGTTCCAGTCCTGGAGCACGTCCTTCACAGCAGGGGGGAGGATGGGGTACAGGCTGTTCACCGCAGGAGGGCTGATCTGCAAGGACGAGATGTCGCTCAGCGCGTTGTAAAGACGTTGGGCCATGGCGTTGGCGTGACTGGCTGTCTCAATCCACAGACCCGTTTCGAGGGCTTCAACAAATTGAGCAGAGACATACCGCTGCTTCGAGGGCAATTGGGTTGCCTGCTTACGCAAGTAGGCCGCCCGTGGCGAAGCCACCCCGCGGCGAAGAAGCACCGCTTCGGCTCCGAGCATTCCGTTCTTGGTACCGCCGAATGACACTGCATCTACACCGGCATCGAAAGTGAGAGCGCGAAAACTTTTCGCGTCGCCACCTAATGCTGCAACCGCGTTTGCAATGCGGGCACCATCGAGATGAACACGCATGCCATAGGAATGAGCGCGATCACACACGGCACGGATTTCTTCAGCAGAGTAGAGACTTCCAAGTTCAGTGGCTTGCGTAATAGAAACAACGCCAGGCTGCACATGATGAACATTCCCCAGGGCTCCTGCGAGTTCATCCAGATGTTCGGGTCTCACCTTTGCATCGTCTGCCACGACGTCTTGCAATTTCGCACCCAAGAACTTCTCTGGTGCACCCGTTTCGTCAACATGAATATGCGACCAGTTAGTGCACACAACAGACTCTGCGTGACCAAGCAAGCTTGCAAGCGCAACAACATTGGAACCCGTGCCACCAAAAGTGAACAACAACTCAACATCTACACCGCATAACTCACGGAACAATTCAGTCGCACGAATGGTGTGTTGATCGCCGCCGTATGCGCGAACGTGGCCGGCATTCGCACGAGTAATGGCATTCAAATAGTTCGGGTGTGTTCCGCTGAAGTTGTCACTTGCAAAGAAACTGCTGGGGGCCTCGGGTAAATCCACATCGTGAACGCTACCTGTCTCTATATTTTCGTCATGACGAAAAGAACCAATGATGGAGGACCGCAGGGGAATGACCGTCGATGCCGGTGGTGCCGCCATGTCCTCATCGAAAAGGACGGCCCTGGTCGACGCAAGGAGTTCTGTAGCCAAAAATGTCGTCAATGGGACTGGGTGTCGCGTCAACGAGCTCAAGATCTGCAGCTGTCCGAGAACGAACTCGTCATGACCCGAGACGAACTGGATTCGTTGAAAGATCAGATTTACGTTTTGCACTGCGCATTGATTGATGCACGCAAAGATTTAGAGCATCCGCGCCATACCAAGGAAAGCCTGAGGGACATTCTGAGCTGGTTAATGGAGGCCGCAGAGCCTGTTGCCGCCGCTTCGCTCAACCCATCATTACGCCCATAATGTCCGTTATGTAATTTTTAGGGAAACCAATAAACACGGGCATTCCCCACGGACCACTCACCTGTCTGCCACCTAAGGTGCACTTATGGGAATCCGAAACTTGCCAGATGGCGTAGCCGCAGACACAGTGTTTGAAGAACTGGAATCGTTCCGAGTGAACGACGTTCGCTGGCGTGATGGACGGGTCTTCACACTCGCCTATTCCGCGGGTGCCGATGTGCTCGCCGTGGCCGAAGAGGCCTACCGCCGATACTCCGGCGAGAACGGACTAAACACCGCGGCATTCCCCTCACTACGCCACATGCAAAACGAGGTTGTCGACACCGTGGCGGGCTGGCTACATGGCGACGAGAACACTGCTGGCTTCATGACCTCGGGCGGTACCGAGAGCCTTGTCCTGGTGGTTCGTGCTGCCGTGAAGCGTGCACAACGCGAAGGTCGCCTGACTAGCACGCCCAACATGGTGTTGCCCACGTCGGCACACGCAGCTTTGGAAAAGGGAGCCGACTATTTCTCGGTCGAGGTTCGACGAGTTCCTGTTCGCGGTGACTGGCGCGCCGATGCAGACGCGATGCG
>CAIVDG010000195.1 GCA_903904615.1 uncultured Acidimicrobiaceae bacterium
ATCGGCAACAAGTCGGCGACGAATTTCAGCTTCTACTTCTTGCTTGAATTGTTCAATGCGGTGATTGAACTCATCGCGCTCGAGACGATCTTCAAGTTTCGTGAGCTCTCCACCCACTTGCTCGCGGCTGGCGTTCATGAGTTTGTCGAGCATGCCGTCAAGGTCGAGATTGCGCAGAGTGCGATACAAGTAATAGGTGCCGCCAACTGGACGGCCCGGTTCCATACCCGCAAAACGCTGAACTGCCTGACGCGCTAAAGCACGCATCATGGCTTGATCACCATTCATCAGCGCGTTCATAAGAATTTGCATCAACTCTTCGGGAGTGAGTTGGTCCATTCCGCCAGCGCCGCCGTTGCCTTCGCCCTTCATTTGAGCATCTTGCATCTGGCGCAAGAAGTCGTCAATGCTTCCTTCTCCGTCGCCATCGGTGATGTTGTATTCAGGACCACGAAGGCTGAAATACACCTCGAACACGGTTTCAAATGAACGCCAGTGTGCGTGGTTCTTCACCAAGGTGGCGCCGAGTGCGTACTTGAATGCTTCGCGGTCTTCCAATGGAATATGCGAGATAGCTGTCATGGCGTCGAGGTTTTCCGTGAGGCTCACGGGCAGACCCGCATTCCTCAGTTCAACGATGAATCCCGACAGAAGCTCGAGCATGGTGACGACTCGTCGACTTAATCGACGGACAGTTCCTTCACAGCCTTCGCAATGTCTGTTTGGTACTTCAGAAGGATGTGCAATGTCTCTTTCGCCTGGTCAGCGTCGATGTGTTCGATGCCGAGAAGAACAAGCGTGCGTGCCCAGTCCAACGTTTCGCTGACTGATGGCGACTTCTTCAAGTCCAACTGACGAATGCTGCGAACAATGCGAGCCACTTGGTCGGCAAGCATTTCGGTAATGCCTTCCACCTTGGTGAGAACGATTTCCTTCTCGCGATCCATCTGCGGGTAGTCAACGTGCAGGAACAAGCAACGACGCTTCAATGCTTCGGACAATTCACGAGTGTTGTTCGAAGTGAGGAACACCATTGGAACTTGCTTGGCTGTGATTGTGCCAAGTTCTGGAATAGACACCTGGTACTCAGACAAGATTTCCAAGAGGAGTGCTTCGGTCTCTACTTCCACACGATCAACTTCGTCGATAAGCAACACCACGGGATCTTCAGCAGTGATTGCCTCGAGGAGTGGGCGTGTCAGGAGGAATTCTGACCCAAAGATGTCGTCGTGGATTTCGTTCCACGAATCGGAGCTCTTGTCGGCCTGGATGCGAAGCAGCTGCTTCTTGTAGTTCCATTCGTACAGCGCCTTCGACTCGTCGAGACCTTCGTAGCACTGCAGACGAATAAGACGAGCGCCGGTCATTTCAGCGATGCTCTTTGCCAATTGGGTCTTGCCGGTACCGGCGGGGCCTTCGACCAAAATTGGCTTGCCCAAGCGGTCTGCAAGGAACGCAACACCAGCGATGCCATCGTCGGCGAGGTAATTGACGGACTTCAGGCCGTCACGAACTTGTTGAACAGAATCAAAGCGAGGTGCCATAAGACCCTCCAACCTAGTGCCAGAGCCCGAAAGAAGGGTCATTGGGATAGGAAACTCCCTAAGCACCAGCCCGTAGCACCTAACCTGACCGTCATGTTCAAAGACACGCTGGTGGTGGCTCTCGGGACAGCTTTGTCCCGATTCACAGGCCTCCTCAGAGTGGTGGTCTTTGGCGTCATCATTGGTCAAACAGCGCTTGCCGACGCTTTTGACGGCGCGAACAACTCACCGAACTCCATCTATGAGCTGCTTGTTGGCGGTCTCTTGGCGGCAAGTTTGGTGCCGCTATTTACTCGCTTCGCCGAAGACGACGACGAAGAAGCGACACAAACAGTTGTCTCTACGTCACTCATCGTTCTTGCCGGCGCAACCATCGTCGCAGTACTTGCA
>CAIVDG010000196.1 GCA_903904615.1 uncultured Acidimicrobiaceae bacterium
CATGACATGACCCTCATACGTAAAGCAGCAACCGACTTTGATTGGCCAGCATGGATGGCTGGTCGAAGCGTGATGGACTTCCCGGAATCGTGGATTGATTCAGTTGGCGAAGCAGCGATCAAGGTGGAGGAATATGAGGATGACGACAAGCTCATCATCCGTGCCGAAGCCCCTGGTGTGAATCCCGAAGACGACATTGAGATCACGTTGTCCGAGGGAATGCTTCGCATCATGGTGCAACGCAAGAAGGAGTCGAAGCACGAGACCAAGCGTCATTACCGCAGCGAGTTTCAGTACGGATCGTTTGTGCGAACCATCGCGCTCCCTGCTGGCGCAACGGACCAAGACGTGAAGGCACGCTATGTAGATGGGGTTTTGGAAGTGCGTATTCCTATGAGTGGCAAGCAAGCCGAGACCAAGAAGGTGTCCATCACCCGTCATTAGAGCAAACAAACTCAATCCATTGATGTAATTCCCCTGTTACCTTTGAATCCAGAAGCGCCAGTAATGGCGGAAAGGGTTCAGGGAAATGAATCGCAAAATTACTTGTGTAGCGGTCGGAGCCGTCATGGCGTTCACCTCGGTGGGTGCAACAACTGTGTCTGCGGCAAAGGCGAAAGCCCCTGGTCGAGCCATCATCGTTCGGATTATCTCTACAAAGCAAACACGGTCATTGTCGAAGGTGACCATCACCGTTGAGCTGCCACCAGCGAATGGTTCTCCGATCATTGAGACAGTGGTGTCGGGTAACGGGCGTAAGTGTGTCATTAAGAAAAATGCACGTTCTTGCACTGTGTATCGAGTGGAAAGCAACGTTGGCTTTCCATGGAGGGCACAATCACGCAACAAGGTGGGGAAAGGGCCCGTTAGCAGTCGAGTTGACTTCATGGTTCGCAACGGACGCTGGTTGCGATCTGGGTACACCCCGAAGGGTCTGAAATATCCAGCGCGAGTTGTGAACACTGCAAGCTCCCGAGTTCTTCAGCAGGGAAGTGGCGTTCAGAAATGGTCCAAGTTTCAGGCCATCAGGCAGTCGGGAATCACAGCGGCGTCTGTGCGAATTGCATCATTGCCGCAGACCAATCCTCCAACAATCACGTTTCGTACGTCTGGGGTAATTGGTCTTGCACTGCCCACTTCAAATTCAACAGGTAGTGGACTCTTAGCTGTCAATAGAGATGGCACAGTTATTGATGCAGTGCAAAGCGGAACTGCATCCATTCGTGATTTCTACTCTGCTCCAAACAACAAGTTCTATGTGGTGTTCTCAAGCGCGCGCCCGCTCTATACAGGAGGACCTAACTGTGTCCTCGCTGAGGTTGATGCTGACAGTGGTAATCCGGTGTGCGTTGACAGTCAAATCTCCAGTGTCACCACCATGCTTGGTATGAACGGCTTCTACGGAATGTCAGGAGGGAATAGCCCCATCCAATTCGACAACGCAGGAAACATCTATTACGTGGGATTTGTAACACCATCGGCGAATACTCCTATCGGTGGGATGGTGACACTTCGCAAGAACGTAAACGGCACAGTCTCAAACTTGATTTCGGACAATGTCACTATTCGGGATTTCGTTGTTCTTGGTGATGGAACAGTGATCTTGAGTGGGACTACAACAAGTACGCAAACGTCGTGGGTCCGCAAGATATCTCCGTCAGGATCTCTGAGTAATTTGTCGGCTACAAATCCAAGTACATTCCTAAAGAAGTTTGCGGACGGCAACGTGTACCTGGGTTTCAATAACTCATCGTCAACGGGAGTTCGGCGCTACTTAACCTCTACGGGGGCTCTTGACTCAAAGTGGTGGATCAGTGGTTTTGATTTCATCAACAGTCATTTCCAGACTGCTTCTGTGTGTAACGGATCTAGCGGGTACCAGAAGTACCCCGGCTACTGCGGTTCACAGGGAAGTTTCTTGAGTACATCTTTCAATATCGGAAACTCATCAACGGTTGTTGTCGCGGGACTTCGCGGTCAGAACGGAACCACTCTGATGCAGTACTACCCAACCGTGGAACCACTATCGACATCAATAAAGAACGTGACTTTGGCGCAGATGGTTGGAAACAAACTGATATTGGCAGGGTCTACTGACGACAACGTGAACTCGTTGGTTGTGTTCGATCTAGCGACCTACCAAGAGACCGTTTTGGTCGATGCGTCAAACGAAGTTGAGGTGTACAACATGTCCTACATCGCGGCAACTAACAAGATCATGTTCAACGGTCTTCGGTTCTCAGACAACACGTTTGTAGTTGGCGAAGTAGATATGCCGTAGTGGGTGCGCTTGTCCGTAGCATGACCATATGTTCGGACGTAAAAACCCAGAAATGATTAGCCCTAGCCAAGCGTTGCCTGGTCGCACCGACCAAACAATGCCGGTACCAGCGGAGCACTTCGAGCTGGGCACTCCACTTGTTGGGCCATGGCCTGAGAACACAGGAACTCTGGTTGTTGGCATGGGTTGTTTCTGGGGAGCCGAGCGAATGTTTTGGCAGGC
>CAIVDG010000197.1 GCA_903904615.1 uncultured Acidimicrobiaceae bacterium
GGAAGTTGTTCTAGCCCGCGACGAACATCGGGTGGGGTCACACCAATGAGGTCATACACCGTGGGAACAATGTCGGCGACAAACACAAACTGGTCGCGCTTGCTCCCCTTTTGTTCGTTTGGAACTCCTTGTGGCCAATGGAAAATCATTGGCACGTGTACGCCACCTTCATGGGTGTTCTGCTTGTACCAGCGATACGGCGTATTGCCGCACTGCGCCCAGCCCCACGGATAGTTGCAGTGGCTGTTTGGTCCACCAATGTCATCAATGTTTTTGATGGCTTCGTCGGGCATCTCGATGATTCCGTTGAAGAACTTCATTTCATGCATGACACCAAACGGCCCGCCTTCTTGCGACGCGCCATTGTCGGCATGCACAACAAGAATGGTGTTGTCCAGTTGTCCTAAGTGACGCAGACCTTCCACCAAACGACCAATTTGATCATCGGTGTGATCCAAGAATGCAGCGAATGCTTCCTGCATACGTGCAGCAAGCTTCCTCTCGTTGTCTGAAAGATCATCCCACGCCGTTACGCCGGGGTTACGTGGTGCAAGTTGAGTATCGGCAGGAATGACTCCTGTTTCAATCTGCTTCTTGAACCAACGTTCACGAACAATGTCCCAGCCTTCGTCGAACTTGCCGCGATACTTCGCCATGTACTCAGGTGGTGCTTGGTGCGGCGCATGCGTCGCACCAAAAGCCACGTAACCCATGAACGGACGATCTGGTCGAACACCTTTGAAGTCAGAAATGATCTTTAGTGCGTTGTCTACAAGGTCTGCAGATACGTGGTAGCCATCTTCTGGTCCTGCAGGCGGATCAATGGGGTGGTTGTCGGCAACAAGTTCTGGATAGAACTGATCGGTTTCACCATCGAGGAATCCGTAGAACCGATTGAACCCGCGAGCAAGTGGCCACTGGTCGAACGGACCTGCCGCAGAGCACTGTTCCATTGGCGCAAGGTGCCACTTACCAACACAGAATGTTCCATACCCAGCATCGCCGAGAACCTCAGCAACAGTTGCCGCATGATTGCTGATGTGTCCCAACTGATTCGGAAAGCCCGTAATGAAGTTAGACACTGAGCGCATTCCCACTGCATGATTTGCGCGACCACTCAGCAACGCAGCACGTGTAGGTGAACACAACGGAGTCACGTGAAAGTTCGTGAACTGCAATCCGTTGGCCGCAAGCGCATCAAGATTCGGCGTGTCGATGTCTGACCCGAAACAACCCATCTGGGCAAAGCCAGTGTCGTCCAGCAAGATAAGAATGACGTTAGGTGCTTGATCACCCGGATGCGCTGGCTCGGGAAACCATGGTTCTGAATCGGTGACGTACCGGCTGATCTTGCCTGGGAATTCGTATTTCTGAGCCATGGGTCCTCACAACTAATTAGTGCTGCACTGTGACCCTAATTGTCCCCCAGCCGTCACCCTGCAGGAAAGTCCAGCGAGAATACAGAATGTTCCACGCGGCTAGGGCAGACGCACCGCCACCGTGGAACGATAGGGACGCACCACCTAAGGAGTTCGTATGTACTTAGAAATAGATAGAACCGACATTCGCACCCATCGTTTTGTGGATTCTTCTAGCGCTCCGCTGAAAGATGGCGAAGTACGCCTTTCCATTGAGAACTTCGCTCTCACGTCCAACAACATCAGTTATGCGCTTGGCGGAGATTTCCTTGACTACTGGGGTTTCTTCCCCACCGAAGCTGGCTGGGGCCGACTGCCCGCCATGGGATACGGGATTATCACTGAATCGAAGAATGATGCGATTCCTGCAGGCGGTCGTTACTTCGGATTCTTTCCCGTGGGTAGAGAGCATGTTGTTCACGCCGAACGAACAAGTGGCGGCTTTGTAGACATTGCTCCTTACCGCGAGAAGCACGCAATGGCCTACAGAGCTTTTGACAAGGTGCCTGACACTCCCGCACCAGATGACAATGCAATTTTGCTCTTGCGCGGCTTGTTCGTCACATCGTATTTGGCAGAAGATTTCCTTTTCGAGAACGCAATGTTTGGCGCTGGACAAATTGTTGTCAGCAGTGCATCAAGCAAAACTGCAATTGCTTTTGCTCACCGTGTGCGTGCGCGTGGCAACACTCACTGTATTGCTCTCACATCATCATCAAATGTTGACTTCGTTGAGAAGGTCAACTTGTATGACGAAGTAGCCACCTATGACTCACTAGAAGATTTGGCCGACTGGGCTCCAACGGTGTTTGTGGACATGGCAGGAAACACAGATGTCATTTCGCGTGTGCACAATCACTTTGGCGAATCACTCATGTATTCATGCCGCATTGGAGCAACCCACTGGGAACAGAACGGCTCGCTCAAGGGAATACCTGGTCCAGCCCCCACATTCTTTTTTGCACCTAGCCAATTGGCAAAGCGCGGCAAGGAATGGGGACGCGACGAATTGAACTCGCGAATGAATTCAGCACTTGCAGATTTCACGGCTGACTCACAGCGCTGGATGGACATTCAAGAAACTCACGGGGCAGATGCTGTTGCAGCTGCATATAACGAACTCGTTTCAGGAAAGATTTCTCCCGAAACCGGACACATACTCTCGTTTTAAGGACAACACCATGAACTCACTTCGCACACCAGATGAAAACTTTGCTCACTTAGACGATTTTCCGTACACAGCTAATTACTTCGACAACGACGGAGTGCGAATGCACTTTGTTGACGAGGGCCCGAAGGATGCGCCAGTGGCACTTCTTATGCACGGAATGCCTACATGGAGCTACTTGTACCGAAACATGATTCCTCAACTGTTGGCTGCAGGCTTCCGTTGCGTTGCACCAGACCACATTGGTTTTGGAAAATCAGACAAGGTAACCGATCCTGAGTGGTACACCATCGCTCGACATTCGGCGAACATCACTCGACTTGTGCAACATCTTGACCTTCAGAACATCAACCTGTTTGTTCAAGATTGGGGTGGCCCCACTGGGCTTGCCCAATACGCACTAATGCCAGAGCGTTTCTCACGCCTGGTCATCATGAACACATGGCTGCATCACGCGGAATACGACTACTCCCCCGCAATTCAGAACTGGATCACGCAGAACAAGCCAGGCGGAATCTTCCGCGACAACATTCCCGAGAAGACTCAATGGGGAACATTGATGGCAATGTCGACGGGTCGTGTCGCACCACAAGA
>CAIVDG010000198.1 GCA_903904615.1 uncultured Acidimicrobiaceae bacterium
GACGTAGTCGCTCGCAAAGGAAAACTTGTTGTCGTCTGCGAAGTGAAAGCTCGCGCCAACAACAACTACGGATCTCCGCTAGAAGCAATGACGCCAACGAAGGTTGCGCGAGTGCAGCGTGCAGGTCATGCGTTTTTTCGACAACTGAGCTCGCAAGAAAAGCGGTTACGTCTCCGCTTCGATGTGGCAACAGTGTTGGGTACGCAACTAGAAGTGTTTGAAGACTTCTTTTAGTTCACTTTTTCTTGCGCGGGGTACGCCGTGTCCAACATGCGGTATGCCAGTGGCGACGAAGATCGGGTGCGTCTTGTGGAACCGCAACGATGTGTCCCATTCCTGCAGGAATTGTTTGGTGGCAACCGGGGCACACGTAGTCCTTGCGTGCTTCATATGGTTGAACACGTCGCGTCTGAATTGGTCCGTGCAATTCGCCGTCCCACAAGCGTCCGGGCATGTTCAGCCAAAGAATGCCCATGCCACAAGAGCACTGGCAACAGAAAGAGCCGCAATCACAAACCAGATATCTGTGCTGCGGGCAATGCGCTTACGAGTCGGGTTAAATCCCATGAAGTCAAGTATGACCGCAACAGCGACGATTGCGATGCTTCGTGAGTGACTAGCGTGGAAACATGCGTCGCATCGGAATAACTGTGTTGGGCGCGGCGCTCACTTTCTTCTTGTCGGCGCCAGCTGTTGTCTCTAGTGCCACCACCACAACTTCTCCCACCACAACCGTGCCAGTGTTGTGCCCACCAGCAGGCGACCCGTCTGTCACCACAATTCCAGTTGTGGGCTGTGTGAACCCCGTTGTCACCACAACAACGACAACAACCACCACAACGACGCTTCCCATTGCGGCCACCACTGTTCCTGAAGGGTGCGCACTGCCTCCCGTTGCACAAGCGGTTTTTAAGGGCACGTTGCAAAGCGCCGACCCAGTCAGTGCGGTGTTTCGTGTCGATCAGTTGCGTGCAGGCTCCCTCGACGGGTTCGCAGCGAATAACACCGTTGAAGTGAGATACGGAAGTGACGTGAAGTATCTCAACCTTGGTTCTGAATATCTCGTTGGCGTGGAACAAGACAGTGTCACTCTTCGTTTAACGTCCACACTTCGAGATCAGCCCGAGTTGTTTGGTGCGGCTGAAATTGCAGGTACGCAGAACAAGTGTCCGGAATTTGAAGCTGCAGCACGAACTCTCAACGTGGACGGAACGACAATTCCTACAGGGCTGTTGGCCAAGTTATTTGAAGACCCGTGGAGAATCGCAATCGCTGTGCTGTTGCCACCAGCACTTGTGCTGTTCGCGCTCGTGGCACTTGTGTGGTTTCGTCGCGGTGTTAAGCGGTAAATGCTTCGGTTGCAAGCGCGCGTAATTGAGTAACGGCGTGCGCCAAACCCTTTGGGTCTTTGTACAAAGCGCTGCCTGCAATTAAGACGTTCGCACCGGCTTTAGCAGCGCCCGCAATGGTGGTGGGGGAGATGCCGCCATCTACTTCCAAGTGAACGGAATCGCCCAGGCCACGACGCGTGATCATGTCGCGTACTTCACGAATCTTTGGTTCCATTGTTGCGATGTAGCTCTGTCCGCCAAAACCGGGATTGACGGTCATCACCAAAATCATGTCCACTAAATCGAGAACGTGTTCAACGGTGGATGCTGGCGTGTGTGGGTTGAGCGCCACGGCAGCTGTTGCGCCCATGGCACGAATGTTTTCCAGCGTGCGATGCAAGTGTGTGCATGCTTCGGCATGAACAATGAGACGTTGGCAGCCGGCTTCCACGTAGCGCTGTGCCATCACATCTGGCGTGAGAACCATGAGATGAGCCTCGAACGGCTTCGTTGTGTAGGAACGCACTGATGCAATGACGTCGGGGCCAAACGTGAGGTTTGGTACAAATTGCCCATCCATCACGTCGAATTGAATGATGTCCACGCCAGCTTCGTCGAGTGCTCGAATCTCTTCACCAAATTTTGAGAAATCGGCGGGCAGAACGGAAGGGGCGATTTGAATGGGCAACGTCACACCTTCACCCTAGTCAATGTGCCCGCAGCCAGTCCCGAGAGTATGCGCCAACGTGACCTACGCTGACACGGTGACAACTCGCCATTCCGTCCGTATTGAAAAACTGGTTGCAGGCGGTGACGGCCTTGCTCGCATGGACGACGGTCGTGTGGTGTTTATTCCTGGGGTCCTCGCCGATGAAATTGTAGAGATCTCGCTAGCCGAGTCGCGGTCCGACTTTGGTCGCGGAACTCTTCTCTCCATCGTTGAACCATCGGCACAGCGCCGAGTGCCTCCATGCCCGCATGTAGAACAGGGATGCGGTGGGTGCGACTGGCAACACATCGAGCGCCGTATTCAGGGCCAGGCAAAGTTGGCCATTGTGAAAGAGGCCTACACGCGCACGGCAAAGTTGGACGTTGATCCGCAACTGCGTCGCATTACAGAAGACGC
>CAIVDG010000199.1 GCA_903904615.1 uncultured Acidimicrobiaceae bacterium
GCAGCAATCAGTGGCTTCTTGCAGTTACGCAATGCCGCAAAGCCCATTCCGATTTTGGCAATGTCTTCGCCCGCAGCGAATGCCTTCAAGTCCATACCTGCGCAGAAGATTTTTTCGCCGGCACCAGTGACCACAATTGTGCGCACATCGTCATTCTCGGCAGCCTCGGTCAGTGCGTTCGACAATCCCTCGCTAAGCGCGCCGTTGAGAGCATTTCCCGCCTCTGGGCGGTTCAACGTAATAACAAGGACATTGTTTGTGAGTTCTGACAAAACTTCCATGAGACTCCTCCGTCTAGAGCATTAACCCTGCCACAAGTGGCTTACTGAGTGCTATTCGAGCGCGGCTTGACTGCCAAAGACAAACCAAATGAACCAACGTCTGCAATGAATGTCATCACGCGATTGACAGCAAGCGCAACAATCATTGCTTTCGATGATCCGGTGGAACCACCCAACGCCCACAGTGTCACTACCTCGCGCACTCCAATTCCGGCAGGTGCAAAAACGGCGAGATACCCAAGCCCCCGCCCCATTGAGAACGCACCGATAGCGACCACCGGCCCAATACCTGCGTCAACCGCTTCTAGCGGTATCCACACACCCAAGCCAAAGAACACGGCCATGATGACTTGCTCAGACATGGACCGCAGCACGGCCATTGCCGATACGAGGTTGCCTGTTAATCGACCACCTAGCCATGTTGCAGCCACCCACAACATCAACAAGGCAATACGAGTAGTGACAACCATTGCGGTTGACGTTGACAGTGACACCGCTTCAAGTCCGTCTGGGGTTAACGCCAGTGCTCCTGTTGCAAGGGCTCCCAGCACCATCCAATATTTCTCTAATGCAAATGCCTTTGTTGAAGCAGTTGCAGACATTCCCATGCCGGTGTACAAACGAACTCTCGCGAGGGCGTTCCATAACCCACCGGGAATGTACTTCACAAGGTCGCTCGCGGAATACATCCAGAATGATTCACGGAATGTGAATTCACGACCATTCACTTTTGTGATGAGTTGAGAATGAATACTGATGACAACTTTGCCGATGATGGTGACTGCAACGGTTGCAAGAAGAACCACTGCGCTGAACGACTGAACGGTGTCTGCAATGGAATCCCAGTTGCGCACCATGTATCGCACGACGAAGATGGTGACTAGCACCATCCAAATGGCTTTCAGGGCATTGCGTACCTTTGGAGAAAGTATCTGAGCCACGACTGATCGTGTTGTGTCAAACAGTTGGCTCACGTTACTCATGCTGTAAAGGCTTCGAGAGAACTATCGCGAAACGGGATCGACGCGCAACTGATGCTGCGAGCACACAATGCGACCGTTTTCTAGACGACCATCACGAAGTGGAACGCCTTGATGTGGGCAACGAGCACAGAAAGTCTTCTCACCCTCTGGCGTGTTCACAATCAACTCGCCATTCTCTTCTCGAGAGATCTCACGCAGTGGTCGTTCTTGAGGACCAAAGTCTGCAAATGATTCATCTCGCGATGCTGGCTCGAAAGAACTGCGCGCTGCCACTTTCAATCGCGTGAGATTTGAAAATGTTGGAGTAATTCGTACGTAGTTGTACATGAAGTCCCGATGGAAGTCTGGTTCTTCCACGGTGCATCGCATAGAGAATGCAAAACGAGTGTGTTCGGTTTGATTCAAGATAGAACCGTGCATTAGTTCAGCACGGAACAACAAGGCATCGCCCGTATTCATCTGTGTGAGGTACTGACGTTCTGGGTATGTATCGCAGCCTGGAACAATTTCGTTGTCTGCAAACTTTGGTAGGTAATCGGTTGAGTGAGGAACAAGCATCATTCCGTTCAGCGGAGTTACATCGCTGAGTGCCAACCACACATTGATTGTGTTTGAAGGATGAAAGCGCCAAGAGTCTTTGTGGGGACCATGAGCGTTCATCTTTCCGCGACCCACGCGCGCTTCAATTTCTTGTTCTTTTCCTCGAACCGTCTTATACGGCACATGCGGCCTCAAATTCGGCATGAGTTCGGCATACAACTCTGGTGAGTACCCAAACAACCCATAAAAGATGCTGCACTCCAGTCCAAGAATGCGTTCATCCATTTTCAGTTTCTCAGTGACATCGAGAATCTGATCGATGGTCAACAACTCGTGAATACGGTTGAGATCTTCGTAGGGAATTCCGTAAGCACCCGACATGACCGACGCAAAGTCTTTGGTGAGTCCGGTGTTATTGAGAAAGTCCTTAGCCAGCAGAATGTGACCCGCATCTAGTTTCTTCAGAACATCTGCTTGGGGAACGGTCTCGCCTGAGATCACGTCGATGATGACGCCCGTGAAGCTTGGCTTGGATGCCTTGCTGACGATGCGCTTATTGGCCCCACTACGCACAATTGAGTACGCACGAGATCCGAGGCTTGCAACAAAGGGAAAATCTGACTTCAATCGGGCGACGAAGCGGTGGTTCAGCATGGACAACTCCCTTGACGAGTAGTCCAAATTCTAACACTGGGGCTATTTCGCCGACTGTGAACTGTGCCCTCATAGGCACACCTACCGCAGTCGGTTAACGGAATTCCAGACCAGCAAATTCCCCTGAAGTGCGCCATTGTTCGATGTATTCGAAATAGGCAACTGGGCCACCTGGATGGCCGCTGCTGTTTAGTTGTTCTCGTCGACCCACAGGTCCGCCTTCATTGTTGTAATAACCAGGCGTGCAATCGTCTCCACCGCGCAACCCTCGTTGAGTGCTTGTGATGAATGTGAGCCAGTCATTTTCGGCGGCCTCGGTGACTTCAATTTCTGTAGTTCCATTATTCATGGCATGAGCAATGGTTGACGCGATGACAACGCTGTTTGCTACATAGTTGTGCGGCACATTCGAAATGAGATTTGCACCCTGTGATGGCCCCAAGACAAACAAGTTTGGAAAATTGTGAACATGAATACCGTGCAGGCTGCGCATTCCTTCCGACCAATACTCGCCAAGCGATACGCCATTGCGACCGTTGACATCAAACCCACTACGACGTGTGTACGGAGTTCC
>CAIVDG010000200.1 GCA_903904615.1 uncultured Acidimicrobiaceae bacterium
AACGGCTGGTAGTCGTTAGCTGCGTTCTACGAAGGCCTCGACTGCAGCGAGGTCATTCGGAAGTTCGCTTGTCTTCTCGGGAAGATCAAACAAGTTGCTGAGGTGTTCTGGCAATTCGGGCCGAATCCCCGTCGCACGTTCCACTGCATCGGGGAACTTGGCCGGATGAGCGGTCGCCAACGTAATCATGGGTACGCCCTCTTCAGTGAATTCACGAGCAGCCTTCACGCCAACGGCCGTATGCGGGTCAATCAGCATTCCTGAGTTCTCATACACCGACCGAATAGTGGCCAACGTGTCGTGATTGTTTGCACGTCCGGCTCGGAAAGTGGGAGCAATCCATTGTTCGTACTGATCAGATTCAACGGACAATGTTCCCTTGTCTCGGAAGACGCGTAATTGTTCAGCGGAGAGGCCACCATCGCGACCGTTCATCTCAAACAACAGGCGTTCAAAGTTTGATGAGACCTGGATGTCCATGCTGGGGCTCAACGTGGGGTGAACGCCCGTGACGTTCATCGCGAGCGACTCGAAGAATCGTGTGAGGATGTCGTTCTCATTCGACGCAACAACTAAATGGCGAACAGGCGCACCCATCTGCTGTGCGATCCAGCCGCTGAGAACATTGCCAAAGTTACCGGTGGGAACAGTGACATCGAACGGGCCAACAACTCGGCGCGAAATCTCGAAGTAGTACACCACCTGCGCCATTACGCGCGCCCAGTTGATGCTGTTCACCGCAGACAAATTGTTGCGCTGGCGGAACGGCGCATCGTTGAACATGGCCTTCACAAGATCTTGGCAATCATCGAAAGTTCCATCAATGGCAACAGTGCGAACATTCGGTGAATCAACTGTTGTCATTTGGCGACGCTGAACATCGCTAACGCGTCCCTTTGGATACAAGATGACAATGTTTACGTTGTCACAATTCTTCACTCCATCAATTGCGGCACTTCCCGTGTCGCCACTGGTTGCGCCAACAATGGTGACTTTTTCATTGCGTTCAGTGAGGATGTGATCAAACAGTCGACCCAACAATTGCAATGCCACATCTTTGAACGCCAATGTGGGTCCATGGAACAACTCCATGAGTTGATGGCCTGGCTCAAGATTCACCAACGGCACAACGTCAGGGTGACGGAATGTGGAATACGCATCGGCGCACAACGCACTCATCGTTTCGGGAGAGATATCTCCACCCAGGTAGGGCAAGAAAATAGAGGTGGCGAGGTCGGCGTACGAACCTTTCGGCACGGACGAGATTGTTGGCCACGATTCAGGTACGTACAGACCACCATCTGTTGCTAAACCGGCCAACACCACATCGGAAAATCCGAGAATGGGCGCCGCGCCACGGGTGGAGACGTACTGCATGAGTTATTCGCCGATAACGCGCAGAAGGCCAGAGGTGCGCTTCACCGCAGGAGACTTCTTGAATTCGCTCAGACACGCCTGCACGTCGGCTTCGCGTGCAAGGTGCGTGATGAAGACCAAACGCGCATCGACACCGATTCCCTCTTGCTCGGCAGCACGAATGCTGACGCCATGATTCGCAAAGACACCAGTGATTGCGTGCAACACGCCTGGCTTGTCTTCCACATCTAGTCCGATGAGATACTGCGACGACGTTTCGTCGATAGGCATGACAGGAACGCGCTTGAATGAACCAATGGTTCCGTGAGTTCCCTTACGCAGGTTGACTGCAGCATCGATGACATCGCCAAGAACTGCAGAAGCTGTTGGAAACCCGCCAGCGCCACGGCCGTAGAACATGAGTGACCCAACGGCGTCACCTTCTACAAAGACTGCGTTGTAAGAATCGCGCACACTGGCCAACGGATGCGACAATGGCACCATTGCTGGGTGAACGCGAACTGCAACTGTGGGTGAATCTCCCACTTGTTCTGCAATAGCAAGAAGCTTCACTACATACCCGAGACGACGTGCAATAGAAATGTCTGCAGCGGTTACGCCACTGATTCCTTCGTGATACACATCTCCGGCAACAACTCGTGCACCAAATGCAATGCTGGCGATGATGGCGGCCTTTGCACCCGCATCGAAGCCTTCAACATCGGCCGTTGGGTCACGTTCGGCGAAACCAAGACGTTGCGCTTCACTGAGCGCTGCAGAATAGTCAGCACCTTCTTCGGTCATCTTTGTGAGAATGAAATTGGTTGTGCCATTCACAATTCCCATTACGCGCGTGACGGGTTCGCCACGCAGAGATTCGCGCAATGCACGGATAAGTGGAATGCCACCAGCAACGGCTGCTTCAAATAAGAGATCGACGCCAGCAGCATCTGATTGCGCCCACCAGTCGTGACCAACGTTGGCCAACAACTCTTTGTTTGCGGTGATGACCGGCTTGCCATTTGCAAGAGCCGTTGAGATGAGTTCGCGCGCAGGCTCAATGCCACCAATGACTTCGACGATGACGTCAATGTTGGGGTCGTTCACCACGGCGAATGCATCGCGCGTGAGAACACCATCGGCCAAGTTGACTTCACGGTCTCGACTGATATTGCGCACCGCCACATTTGCCACCTGCAGTGTGATGCCGGTGCGCTCGGTAATGACGGCGGCTTGACGCTCAATAAGTTGAACGAGGGCCGCACCGACATTGCCGCATCCGAGAATTCCGATGCGCACGACAGAATTGGGCTGAGGGGCTTGTGCCATAGGTGTTCTAGCCTACGGCTCCCCCTGTGGATAACGAAAGGGTTTTCCCTTATCCCTTACAGGGAGACCACATGAGCACCGGCTGCGGCGGCAAGATCTCGCGTGTCTTCGTGACAGGTAAACAAAATGACCTGGCGCTTCTGGGATGCCTGCTGAAGAATCTTGATGACTTCTGGAGCTCGTTGATCGTCAATATGCACTAATGGATCGTCACACAGGACCGGCAATGCAATGCCACGTTTTGCTTGATCGGCTTCAACGAATGCAAGTCGCAATGCGAGATACGCCAAAGCCCGTGACCCCGTAGACAACTTCGAAGTACGTAGGCGATCCGAATCGCTGACGCGCTCAATCAACGGTTTGCCAGCCTCGTCGGTGGTGTACACCAAGTCGCCATACCCAGGGACAACGCTGTTGAGAATTTCATTCGCTCGCGTAATGAGTGGCCCTTGGTTCTTGGCCTGGAACTCGTTGATGACCTCGCTAAGTGTCCTAGCAGCAGTGGCGAAGATTTCGTGTTGTGCAAGAAGTTCCTCGCGTTGTTCCTCTTTCTCGCTCTTTTCGAGACTGAGCGCGTTGATGAATTCTTGCTGCTCTATTTCTTCCTTCTCGTTTCGAAGTTCGGTGCGATTTTCTACAAGACCATCTCGCTGCAATCCTTGCTCATTGTTCTCAAGAATGAGTGCGTCGAGTTGAACCTGCAACTCTGCCTGAGTGCTCGCCGACTTCAACAACTCCTGAACATCTTCACTATTGCCTACTGCTGCTCGTGCTTCGTTCTGAGCATCTGCGAGACGCTTGCCCAGGTCTTCATAGTCCTGCGAAACTTTGGCTTGGTGCGTGAGATCATCGAGCAAGCGGTCTGAGTAAAGATCGGTGCCGGGAGTTATGGCACCAGCAAAGCGTGCTTGAACTGATGATTCCTTCTCCGTCAGTGAATGACGAATGTCGTTCACGTTCTTTACCGAGGCGAGGCACGCAAAGTATGCATCGAGCCATGTGCTCAATTGATCGAGAGATCCGGCATAGGTAATGCCACAAGATGACAACACTGAGTCAAAATGTGTTTGTGCGAGTTTCTCAGCATCTTTTGCTTGGTCTGCTGTTCCTTCAACCAAACGTTGAGCAGTTTCTGCATCCCGCAAGTGCTGGACGACCTGTGCAGCCACATTGATTCGAACGCACACATCTTGAGCAAGTTCCACCGTTGGAAGAGCTACGCCAAATGCGGAAAGATGCCCGGCAAACACTTCTTGAGCAGTATCTGCGTCGATTCGGGCCCTAGCCGCAATTTCGCGAGCACTATTTGCCGCTGACTGCGCATCGGAGAGACGAAGACGTGCTGCCTGAAGTGCATCGGACGTAGACACCAATGCGCCGCCACTGGCTCGCGATTTGCGCAACGACACCCCGAAGACCGCTGCAATAAGAAGTGCAGAGATGACGAGTGCACCTTGCCAGAAGGCTCCGGCGGCAAGACCGACCAAAGCAATTCCAGCTAGTAACGGAAGATCGTTTCTCTTAGAAACTGTGGGCGCATCTGGCCCCACCCGCTTTTCTTCAATCTCTACTTGCTCGCGAGCAGCACGAACTGCTTCGTCCGCTTTATCACTTGTGTCTTGTTGCTGACGAGCAGCGCCATGTGCATTGTTCCATGTAACAGCCGCATTGTTCAGTTGGTTCCATGTTCCGATGACAGCACTCAGTGATGATGCAGCATCTGTTGTAATTCCCAGATT
>CAIVDG010000201.1 GCA_903904615.1 uncultured Acidimicrobiaceae bacterium
ATTCCCACGCCACTCGACTCTGTTCTCACCTTCATGAACGCGCTGTCACTTGTTGGTATTGACGATCGCGAATCTGTGTACTGGGCAGGCCGCACCACCTTGGTTCGTCGACCTGAAGATATTCCTGCATTTAACAATGCATTTCGTGTGTTCTGGGATCATCGCGAATCCCCCGAGGCACTTCCCGAAGAACTCAGTCACATCACCGTTGCGCTCGACACCGAAGACGAAGGATCCGCCGACGGAGAAGCACAAGCAAGCGACGAACCCACCATCACGGTTCGTTTCTCTGGTGTTGAGACTCTCAGCGAGAAAGACTTTGCTGAGTACAGCGATGACGAGATGCGTCTTGCGCAACGGTTCATGGAAACACTGCGCATGGCCGGACCTCCACGTCCATCGCTTCGCACTGTGTCAACGCGTCGACGCGGAACTCGTCCCGACATGCGACGCACAGTTCGTGCATCACTTGCTGCCGCAGGTGAGCCAATGCGTCGTCGGTGGACCAAGAAAGGCACAAAGCCACGTCGCATTGTGTTCTTGCTAGATGTCAGCGGTTCTATGGAGCCCTATGCGCGCGCACTCGTGCGTTTCGTACATGCCGGCGTTGCTGGGCGTCAACGAGTGGAAGCATTCACGCTTGGTACCCGCCTCACTCGCGTCACCCGAGAACTGTCGTCGAAAGACCCCGACCGTGCATTGCGTAGCACCGGCGAAAGTGTGCGCGACTGGAGTGGCGGTACTCGTTTAGGTGAAACGCTTCGTTTGTTCAACGACGAATGGGGCGTACGCGGAATGGCGCGCGGGGCGATTGTTGTCATCTTGTCTGACGGCTGGGACCGTGGCGAGCCCGACGTGTTGGCCGAACAAATGTCGCGACTCAAACGAGTGGCGTTTCGACTGGTCTGGGTGAACCCCCTGAAGGTCACCCCTGGCTATGCCCCGCTTGCGCGTGGAATGGCTGCGGCATTGCCCTATGTTGATGACTTCGTAGAGGGACATTCCCTCGACGCACTTGAACAACTCACGAAGGTCATTAATCATGCGTGATTTATTAGACGACATCGATCGCTGGCGTACAGCAGGCAAGAAAATTGCTCTTGCACGCGTGGTCGACATTCAAGGGTCTGGCCCGCGTGAAGCAGGTGCGTCTATGGCCGTCAATGAAGACGGTGAAGTCATTGGTTCAGTGAGCGGTGGCTGTGTTGAAAGTGCCGTTGTCACCGAAGCCCTGGCCATTCTTGCTGGTGAACAACCAAGTCGCATCGTTACCTTTGGCTACTCCGACGATGAAGCCTTCGCTGTGGGACTCACCTGCGGAGGAATCATTCATCTCTTCATTCAGCCCCTCGAGTGGTGACATGAGCGCATACGACATTTTCTCGGCGCATGTTCGCGACAACTCCCCTGTTGCACTTGCAACTGTGATTGAAGGCCCCAACACAGGTGCCATTTTGGTGGTGACCCCACAAGGCGTTGTTGGCGGAACACTCGGGAACGAAGACATTGACCGAGTTGTTGCACGCGACACCGCCGGCGAACTAGAGGCCGGCCGCACCATTGTTCGTCATTACGGGCCACATGGTGAATCAACACCAGAAGATCTCATCGAGACCGACACCGTGCGAGTATTTATTGAGAGCTTCTCGCCACCACCACTCATGTGGATCTTTGGTGCGGTCGATTTCACCGCAGCACTTGCACGCGTTGCAAAAGTGTTGGGTTACCACGTCACCGTGTGTGATGCTCGCGAAATCTTTGCAACCCGTCGTCGTTTTCCCATGGCCGACGAGGTGCGTGTGACATGGCCAACACCAATGTTCACCGAACGTGGAGAGCGTTTAGGACCACGCGACGCTGTGTGCATTCTCACGCACGACCCGAAGTTCGATGTTCCCGCAATTCAAGGTGCCCTTGCTACGAGAGTGGGCTACATCGGCGTAATGGGAAGTCGCAAAACACACGCAAAACGACTGGAACGACTTGCAGAAGTAGGCGTGACCAACACAGCCGAACTGGGACGTTTGCATTCACCCATAGGTCTCGACCTTGGCGGAAGAACACCTGAAGAAACCGCTATCTCCATTGTGGGAGAAATCATCGCGGCACGCACCGGACGCGAAGCACGTTCTCTTGGGGCAACAGACGGCCCCATTCACTAACGCAGTGACCTACAAACGGTAGGTGGCAATGTTGCTGGGGTTTGCCCATGCCACTCTGTTGTATTGCGCTTCCGACATTGTCTTCAAACGGACGCTCTTGCCGTTGAACGGTGCGTGCACCATTGCGCGACCAACGCCTAAGTAAATGTGCACATGAGTTCCTTCGCCAACAATGTCGCCAGCAACTGCATCTCCTCGCTTCACGCGCATGCGCGGATCTAATTGCGACACCGCTTGACGTGGCATGTCTACTCCAGCTGTTCGCCATGCAAACCACAACAAGCCAGAACAATCCACTTGAACGTAGGGAGACTCTTTACCCACCACGTATCGCACACCCAATTGAGTGAGCGCCGCGAGCATCGCAATTTGATGATCACGAGGTGCACGTGACCATGCACGATTCAGTTCATCTGCATTCAGAGAAAGTTTCTGCGCGACTAGATCGGAAACGCTGCGACGCTGTGTCAGATACGTGGGGTCTTCAATGTTCTCGGTGCGCATGATGATGGTGAGAGCCGCAACTGCACGTAGCGAGATGGGATTTCGCTGGCGGAACCGACTGCCAGGCATTTCCAAACGTTCCACCTTGCCGTCGGACCCTGTTCCGCCGGTGGCGTGAGCCGATGCGGGGAGGGCCGCCGTCACCACAAGGCTTGCCGCAACAAGTGCGCGCCGAAGTGTGGTGAAACAAAGCATTTCAGGCAGGCTATTACTTATGTCCTCGACCCGCGGAACAGACCTGGCCGTTCTTCTGGCCGCAGGAGCTGGTCAACGCTTCACTGGCCCCGTCCATAAGCTTCTGGCGCCATTTCGGGGAGAACCATTGGTCTCTCATGCCATCAGAGCCCTTCAGGAGGCTCATATTGGCGAGGAAGCCATTGTGACAGGCGCAGTAGACCTGGGGACCCTCACACAGGGTCTGGTGGTTATCTCTAACCCCTCCTGGGAAACGGGTCAAAGGTCTTCTGTTGAGGCGGCAATCACATACGCCCGGGACCTCAATTACGACAGCATCGTCATTGGTCTTGGCGACCAGCCCTTCATTACCGCCGATGCATGGCGCACCGTGGCACACACCGATGGCCCCATCGTGGTGGCCACATACGACGGCGTTCGTGGCAAC
>CAIVDG010000202.1 GCA_903904615.1 uncultured Acidimicrobiaceae bacterium
GAGGTACCGGCGCAAGATGTCGTACACCAGAGTTGCCCGGCCATGCCCAAGGTGCGGGGGGCCGTAGACCGTGGGACCGCACAGATAGATGCTGACCTTGCCCGGGTCGCGCAGAGCGAGAGGTTTCACGCTCTTCGTGGCGGTGTCATAGAGGTTCAGCACTCTGACAAGCCTACGATTTAGGACCTATGTCCACTGTCCCCGACAAGCCATCTCTTGACAACATTGAGCCAAAGTGGATTGGCGTCTGGGAGACCGAGGGTGTGTACGCCTTCGATCGCACCGCCACTCGGGACAATGTGTTCGCCATTGATACTCCCCCGCCTACGGTGAGCGGTTCGCTGCACATGGGGCACGTCTTTTCCTATACCCACACCGACACCGTGGCTCGTTTCTGGCGTATGCGCGGCAAGAGCGTGTTTTATCCCATGGGATGGGACGACAATGGCCTCCCAACAGAACGACGCGTGCAGAACTTCTTCGGAGTGTCCTGCGATTCATCGGTTCCCTACGTACCAGGGCTTCAGCCTCCGTTCCGTGGCGACCCTCCGAAAGATCACAAGCCTGTTCCCATCTCCCGCCCAAACTTCATTGAACTGTGTGAAGAACTCACCACTGAAGACGAAAAGATTTTCGAAGATCTCTTCCGCACTCTTGGATTATCGGTTGACTGGTCGCTGCTGTACACAACAATCGATGAACGTTCACGTCGTGCAAGCCAACGCGCGTTCCTGCGCAACTTGTCACGCGGAGAGGCATACACACAAGAGGCTCCAACGCTGTGGGACGTTGATTTCAAAACAGCTGTTGCACAAGCAGAACTAGAAGATCGCGAGCGTCCCGGTGCGTATCACACGCTTGCCTTCCACAAGTCAGACGGATCTGGCGACATTCTTATTGACACCACTCGCCCAGAACTTCTCGCTGCGTGCGTAGCACTCATTGCACATCCAGATGACGACCGGTACAAGCCATACTTCGGCCAAACAGTTCGCACACCTTTGTTCAATGTTGAAGTCCCCGTTCTTGCGCATCCTCTTGCACAAATTGACAAGGGAACCGGCATCGCAATGTGCTGCACATTCGGTGACCTCACCGACGTCATCTGGTGGCGAGAACTTCAACTGCCGATGCGCCCCATCATCGCGCGCGACGGACGCATTGTTGCCGATGCGCCACACGGCCTTACCGACAATGCTGGTCTTGCTCACTACGGAACACTCGTTGGTAAATCTGCCAAACAAGCACAAACCGCCATCGCAGAGATGCTGGCTGCATCGGGCGAGATGATTGGCGAACCACGACCCATCACCCATCCCGTGAAGTTCTACGAAAAAGGTGATCGCCCTCTCGAGATTGTGACGAGCCGTCAGTGGTACATCCGCAACGGTGGACGCGATGCAGAACTTCGCACACAACTGCTTGAACGCGGTGCCGGCCTGACGTGGCACCCCGATCACATGCGCCACCGCTATTCCAACTGGGTGGAAGGCCTGAACGGTGACTGGTTAGTGAGCCGTCAGCGTTACTTCGGCGTTCCCGTACCCGTGTGGTACCCGTTAGACGCCAACGGCGACGTTGTGTACGACTCACCGCTTGTCCCCAGCGAATCACAGCTACCAATCGACCCCAGCACAGATGTTCCCGCCGGATACACCGAAGCACAACGCGGGCAAGTTAATGGATTCATAGGTGATCCGGACGTGATGGATACATGGGCCACCTCATCTCTCACTCCACAAATCGCCGGGCAATGGGAAGACAACCCCGACTTGTTTGGTCGCGTGTACCCGTTCGATGTTCGTCCGCAAGGTCACGACATCATTCGCACGTGGTTGTTCTCCACCATGGTGCGCTCACACTTCGAACATGGGCAGGCTCCATGGGCAAACGCTGCATTGTCCGGGTGGATTCTCGACCCCGATCGCAAGAAGATGTCGAAATCAAAGGGCAACGTTGTAACACCCATTGATTTATTTGAGAAATACGGAAGCGATGCAGTTCGATATTGGGCAGCAGGTGCGCGCCCAGGAATTGACACCGCATTTAGCGAAGACCAAATGAAGGTCGGCCGCAAACTTTCCATGAAGTTGTTGAACGTCAGCAAGTTTGTTCTTGGCTTCGGTGACGCAGATGAATCAGTTGCGCCAACTCACCCCATCGACATTGCCATGTTGCAAAAACTAGGCGACGTTGTGAACGAAGCGACAGCCGCATTTGAAGCATTCGACTACGCGCGTGCGTTAGAACGAACCGAATCATTCTTCTGGTGGTTCTGTGACGACTACGTCGAACTGGTGAAGACTCGCGCCTATGCAACACATAGTGAAGAAGGTGCACTCTCTGCCCGCATTGCACTTCGCCGAGCCTTGTCCGCATTGCATCGTCTCTTTGCACCAATTCTTCCGTTCGCATCTGAAGAGGCC
>CAIVDG010000203.1 GCA_903904615.1 uncultured Acidimicrobiaceae bacterium
CTAGTTACTAGAGCACACAACAGACACCACGTTGTCTGTTGTGAGATTCACTAACGATGTGCTGGCCGCATCGGGAAACCGTGTGATGAAGTCGCGCAGAGTTGATGTGTCAATGTCTCCGCAGTCTCTCTTCACTGGCGTTGCAAGTTTCACTACCCAACCGTTGCGCAGAATGCCTTCGTCACCATTTGCTTGCATATCGATGAGGCCCGGAAGAGTGAGGTACTGCAGACCATTTGCTTTGTCTGCAGGAACCAACGCAAACCACACCACAGATTCACCCAACATGTCTGCCAACAAAACGCATGCGTTTGGAGTCACAAAATCTGTACACGCTGGAACTGCGTCGTAATCGTCAACAAGTGTCCCCTCGGCAACGGTCAGCACGCGGAGATCGTCCAATGCAAGTCGCATGGCGCCCGAAGAAGTGCTTCCCCCATCTTGTGACCAACCAACATCGGTGTTGACCGAATTGACGCTGGCCACTAAATCAATCTTGTGCAGAACGTCTGTTGGGGTGAGCGTGTCTGGGGAATTCAGTGACGCATAGATGCCGTTGCCCAAAAACAAAGCAGCAAGCGCAACTCCAGCACCAATGAACACTGCGCGACGATTCAACTGCGCAAGCCCCCGAGTGCAATTGATGTTCGATGTGCAAGTTGTTCCATGACTTCGTCCGTGTGAGCAAGCCCTACAAAGAGAGCCTCATACGCACCAGGAGCCATGGCAATTCCAGCGTCCAACATTGCATGGAAAACCTTTGCATACATTTTCTCGTCTGTTGTTTTCGCTTCGTCGAAGTTTGTAGGTGCATCGGTGAGCGCATCGCCGAAATGCATACCCACCAATGTCCCGACAACTGGGAACTGTGCACGAATTCCGTTTGACGCGCATGCATCGCGTAGTAGCGCCGACAGGTTTCGGGCGCGCGCAAGAAGTTCCATGTATACGTCGCCCGTTAGTTCATTCAATGCAGCAAGACCAGCAGCGGTAGCTAGTGGATTACCCGCCAATGTTCCGGCGTGAAACACACTGCCCAAAGGCGTGAGGTTTTCCATGATGTTGCGACGACCACCCACTGCACCAATAGGTAAACCACCACCAATTACCTTGCCAAAACACGTGAGGTCGGGGCGAACGTCGTACTTTGCTTGTGCGCCACCCGTGCCAAGTCGGAATCCGGTGATGACTTCGTCAAACACAAGAAGCGCTCCCACGCGATCACATTCCGCACGCAATCCCTCAAGAAAACCTGGGGCGGGAGCAACAACTCCCATGTTGGCTGCAACAGGTTCCACAAACACGGCAGCAACATCGTTGTCGAGAACAGGTACCACGTTGTACGGAAGAACCCACGTGTTCGCCACTGCTTCTTCGGGTACTCCAGCAGTTCCGGGCAGACCAAGTGTTGCAAGTCCACTTCCACCTGCTGCCAATAATGCATCAGTTGCGCCATGAAAGTTGCCATTGAACGTGACGATTCGCTTTCGACCAGTTGCACCACGAGCAAGACGAACAGCAGTACTGGTTGCCTCGGTGCCACTGTTCATGAAGCGCACTCGCTCACATGACGGAACTCGCTCACCAATTGCTTCTGCCAACTTCATCTCACGTGGCGTTGGTGCACCATACGAGGTTCCGTCACCGGCAGCTGCGCGAATTGCCTCTGTCACTTTCGGATGTGCGTGGCCCAAGATAATGGCGCCGTAACTTTGCACGAGATCAAGAAGTTCGCGACCTTCCACATCCCACACGCGCGCACCTTCTGCACGCGACACGATGTACGGAGTTCCGCCTACGGATTTGAATGCGCGGATTGACGAGTTCACACCACCGGGAATTGCGCGCGCGGAACGGTCGAAAATGCCCTGATTTGAAGGGATTCCTAGACCTCTGCACACAGTTGGTGTGCACCCGGCCGTGACACACGTTGTTGCATCGCAATACGGAATAGTTCCAGTCATGGTGTTCCTACTGTGCTGAATACTCAGCGAACCACCGAGTGAGATACGTGAGAATGATGTCTGCGCCGGCACGTTTGATTGAGGTGAGATGTTCGAGCGCAACTGCATCGTGATCGATCCAGCCATTCGCTGCAGCGGCCTTAATCATGGAGTACTCACCGCTGACGTGATACGCGGCAACTGGCGTATCAACTGATGCGCGCACTTGCCCAATGACATCGAGATACGACAATGCAGGCTTCACCATGACAATGTCTGCGCCTTGTTCAATGTCTTCAAACACTTCACGCATTGATTCGCGTGCATTGCGCCAATCTTGTTGGTAGCCCTTGCGGTGGCCGCCACCTGCAATTTGCACGTCAACTGCGTCGCGGAATGGGCCGTACAACGCAGATGCATACTTCGCTGAGTACGCCATGATGGCGACGTTTTCAAAACCGGCGTCGTCTAGCGCAGCGCGAATTGCCCCAACTTGGCCATCCATCATCCCGCTTGGTGCAACAACATGCGCCCCTGCGGTGGCCTGAGCAATTGCTGCGCGACAATAAATTTCCAGTGTGGCGTCGTTGTCTACCTCACCATCGCTTCCCACAATTCCGCAATGACCGTGCGAGGTGTATTCGTCCACGCACAAGTCGGCCATGATCACCATGTCATCGCCAACAGATGCACGTAAAGCACGAAGTGCCACTTGAGCAATTCCGTTTGGGTCCCACGCACCAGAACCTTCTGCATCTTTCGTTGCTGGCACCCCAAACAAGATGACGGCCTTTACGCCAAGGTCACGCAACCCGTTCACTTCGGCAACAAGTGAGTCGACAGTGTGTTGCACAACGCCCGGTAGCGAGGCGATGGGCTGAGGTTCAGAAATTCCTTCGCGAACGAACAATGGTGCCACGAGGTCCGAGACATGAAGACGAGTCTCTGCAACAAGTTCACGCATTGCGTGTGTGGTGCGAAGACGACGTGGGCGCGACGAAGGGAAACTCACACTCTGATGTTATTGGCAGGACAGGCCACCTCATCGGGGCAGAATCACCTGTGATTAGTGGTTCTGGCTCTCCAGCACGCGTTCTGCGGTCTCGAGAAGGGATTCAAGTGTCTGCTCCGACGCAACCGCTGATACATCGATCCCGAGAGCTTGCGCCACCTTCGCCGTGGATGGTCCGATTGCAACGACTACTGGAGGAGTGGACGTGCCGAATGCTTCACACCATCCTGTGGCCGCACTTCCCGAGGCAAGTAGCAACACATCTGCAGATAATGCAGGTTGCACCATGTCGGCTGCCGGACGCAACTGAACTGTTTGATATGCAACGACTTGATTGACAGTCCATCCCTTTGCGACTAAAGCCTGGGCGAGTGAGTCATCTGCGAGATTTCCCTGCACAAGCAATACAGAGCCCTGACCGTGCGGGAATGCATCAGCCAATGCTTCAGCACGTGCAGGTTGTGCGATGAGCGACACTGCAGTTCCGAGAGAACGCGCAGTTGCGTCTCCGACTGCCGCTATAGAGGGGTACTGCGTTGCATCTCCGGCTGCTTGAGCCGCTGCTAAGAACGGAGCAACCCGCTCGGCACCATTTGGTGATGTGACGACGAGCCAATCGAATTCATGAAACCGTTGCAAGACTTCGTCGCGCTCACGACCGTCGTCATCTGGCTCTGCGATTGCGATAAGCGGTACCTCAACCACTTCGGCACCTCTGGCTTCAAGGAGATGCCTCAATGATTCGTTTTGCGCAATGGATCGGGTGATGACAACCGATCTATTGCCGAGCGAGGAAGCCACAGCTATTCCTCGCTCGCGATCTGTCGTGAACACTCTGTAGCCATAGCCGCTCCGACAACAATGTGATCGTCAGAGTCACCAATGAATCCTTCAAGTTGTACGCAATCATCTCCGCTATCAGTTGCCATGAAAGCGCGGAATACGCCATCTGTTGATAGATGCGCACCGACAGGAACAGAACAGCCAGCACCAAGTATCGCCAAGAATGCACGCTCTGCTTCCACCGCACGACGACTCTGTGCGTGATCGATGCGGGAGAGAATAGAAAGTGTGCCGGTGTCGGATTCACGACATTCCACAGCAACAGACCCCTGACCCACCATAGGCACCGCAAGATCGAGAGGTAGTACCTGAGTGATCTGACCCGTGATTCCCAGAATTTCCATTGCTGCAACTGCCATCACAATTGCACCGCCGTCGGGAATCTTTGACAGTCGCGTTTGAATGTTTCCGCGCAAATCAACAAACTGAAGATCTGGTCGAACACGCTTCAGTTGGGCACGACGACGCACCGAACCTGTAGCAACTGTTGCCCCGTGCGCAAGTGACTCGAGGGTTGCACCAACAAGTGCATCATTCGGTGTGCGTCGTTCACCAATTGCACCAATGATTAACCCATCTGCTTTTTGTGATGGCAAATCTTTTGCGGAATGAACCGCAATGTCTGCTCGTCCATCAAGAACTGCGTGCTGCACTTCTTTCACAAAAACGCCTTGCCCGCCCATTTGGTGCAACGGAGTTGTCGCGTTGACATCACCACGAGTATCTACGTAGACGTACTCCACCTCGACATTGGGTTGAGTACGAGTAATGAGTGCGCCAACATGTTCGGACTGAGCGCGTGCTTGTGCGCTCGAACGTGTTGCGATTCGTAAAACAGTCATAGAGATGTTCAGTCGAGATTAAACAAATCTCGAACGGCTGCAGACAAACGCTCACCTTGTGGTGTTCCGGCGGCTTCACGCAAACGAACCGAGGGGCTGTGGAGCAGCTTGGCCACAATTCCACGGGTAATAGATTCGACTACTTCACGCTGTTCGTCTGTCATTCCAGACAAGCGAGTGCTGAAGCGATCGAGTTCTGCAGTTCGAATTTCTTCAACCACTTCACGAAGTTGTGCCACTAACGGAGCAGCCTGGCGCTGCGCTTGGTCGAGAGTGAATCGCTCCACTTCGTAGGAAATGATGTCTCGGACTTGGTCAACTTCACCTGCGCGCTTGTTAAGCCCACGTTCGGCCCATTCACTGAGATGATCGAGATCGCGCAGAGTGACAGCAGGAATCTCTGCAACATCGGCATCAACGTCTCGCGGAAGAGCAATGTCGACGATGAGCAATGGTGCATCGATGCCGTTGCGGGCCTGTTCTACCACGTTGCGCGAGATGATGGTTCCGCCAGCACCGGTACACGCCACCACTACATCGGATTGCGCTAACTCTGAGTGAAGAGCGTCAAATGGCGCCACACGAGCGCCGACCTTCTCGGCGAGAACTTCACCACGTGCCGGAGTGCGATTGACGACAGTAACGCTTGCGACGCCAGCGCGTGACAAGGCAGTGGCGACTCCTTCGCCCATCTCGCCCGCGCCTACAACAAGAACATTCTTTCCTTCAAGTGAGCCGATGGTGTCCCGCGCCATTTCTACTGCTGCGTGTGACACCGATGCTGTTGATCGGCTGATCGCGGTTTCTGTTCGTGCACGCTTGCCAACTTCTAATGCGTATCGGAACAACAAGTTCAAGGTGTTTCGAGAAGCACCTTCTTCCATGGCAAGTTCCCATGCAGAGCGAACCTGACCAA
Organism: uncultured Acidimicrobiaceae bacterium; assembly: GCA_903904615.1. GTDB lineage: Bacteria > Actinomycetota > Acidimicrobiia > Acidimicrobiales > Ilumatobacteraceae > UBA2093. The sequence goes on from CAIVDG010000203.1 coordinate 5,557, forward strand.
CGATCTCAGTTTCGCCAAGAACTGCTGAATCAAGACCTGAGGTGACTTCAAACAAGTGCACAATGGCTTCGTCGTCATGCTGGCTGTAGAGGTGTGGCGTGATTTGGTCGGCACTAATGCCGCTGGTCTCGCACAAGAAATCACGAATGTCTGAGTACGCGCCATGGAAGCGTTCGACAACTGCGTACACCTCGGTGCGGTTACACGTTGACAACACAACTGCTTCGCGAATGTCGTTGCGGACCGTGAGACTGTGCAGCGCCTTTGGCATTGACGAGTCTGCGATTGCCAACTTCTCAAGAAGAGTGAC
>CAIVDG010000204.1 GCA_903904615.1 uncultured Acidimicrobiaceae bacterium
ACGAAAACGGCTGGCACGATACGGGTATGGCAACTCTCCCCGCCCCTCTCACAGAACGAGTAGAGGCAGTTCGTCACGCCATTGCCGAGGCGCTTCGTGAACGCGTCATCGGAGATGGAGCCGAGGAGAAACAGGCAGCGGTCATGCTGGCTCCTGGACCCCGCTGGTTTGCTCCCGACCGTCCCATCCATCGAGTGCACGGTGACTCATCAATGTTTATTGGCGGCATGCGTGCATTGCTGCTGCAGTCTCTTCACCCACGCGCCATGGCCGGGGTGGCTCAGCACTCGGACTACAAGAACGACCCGTGGGGTCGCCTTCAACGCACCGCCGACTTTCTAGCCGCAACATCATTTGGCCCCGCCGATGTTGCCCAGATGGCAGTGGATCGTGTGTTGGCTGTCCATCAGCGTGTCTCCGGAACCACCACAGATGGTCTGCCCTATTCGGCAAATGACCCACATCTTCTGCGTTGGGTTCATGTGGCCGAAGTCGACAGTTTCTTGTGCGCACATCAGGAGTACGGCGAACATCCACTCACAGAAGATGAATGCGATGAGTACGTCGCCGACATGGCCGTTATTGCGTCGAAACTCGGAGTGCCTGCCCCACCAACGTCGGTTCGCGGACTTCGTGATCAGCTCGCCATGTTCCGATACGAAATCAAGGGGACACCCGAGTCCAACGATGTAGTGAAGTACTTGTTGTTGCAACCACCATTGCCACCGGTCGCGCGTGTTCCGTACTCGCTCATTGGTGCTGCCGCAGTTGCATTGCTACCCGCATGGGCTCGCGCTGAACTTCGTCTTCCGTACTTGCCGCTCACCGAACGGGCCTTCGTACGCCCTATTGGTTCAGCAATTGCCTCAACTATTCGCTGGGCTATTTCGCCTTCGCAAGTTTCGCCAACGGCCTAGACAAATCTCCCTTAGATCCCACACGCACGCTGTGTAGTCCTAGCCACGACGCCATCAGTCGTAGTTCGGCCATCAATTCCGTCGTCACGTGTGCAATATCGACATTGGGCTCGCTGTAGGCACCGGGCACCAACAGAACACCTTCTTTGCGATCTGCTTTCACATCAACGCGCGCTACAAGGGAATCGCCTAACAGAAATGGCAATACGTAGTACCCATAGATCCGCTTTGGTGCAGGCGTGTAAATCTCAATTCGATAATGAAAATTGAACAAACGCTCAATGCGTGGTCGACACCACACCAACGAATCAAACGGCGACAACAGTGCCCGAGCATCTACCGAACGTGGTCGTGCAGTACTTGGCAACATAAACGCCACGTCACGCCATCCTTCAACACGCACCTGTTCCAAATCACCGTCTTCCACAAGGTCTTTCACGATTCCACGAATTCGAGTCGGGGTTTGGCGGTGATAATCCGCAAGGTCACTCAGGGTTCCAATCCCCACACTCTTTGCGGCACGTAAGACAAGTTCCTTACGCGCTTCGTCTTCAGATGGCGTCTTTGCTTTCAAAATGTGTTCAGGGAAAACATCGTGCAATGCGTAATACATGCGCGCAAAATCACTTGGTCGTCGACGTGCAGTGATCTCTCCAGTCCAGAACAGATACTCCAACATCGCCTTTCCTGTGTCCCAGTCCCACCACGAACCCTTTGGCCCAGTGCGCGTCTTCACATCTCCGGCAACAAGCGGACCGTCATTCTGAACTCGATCACGAATCTCGTTCAGCAACTTCGGGTTGTTCTTTGCTGCTCGAACTAAGCCGCCCCACATTTCGCCGCGCTTTGCTTGTTCCATGCGCCATCGCATCAACGGCTGCATTTCAATGGGTAAGTGTGATGCTTCATGGCACCAGTACTCAAAGAGTTCGCCGTCATGTGTGGCATCAGAGATCAACGTTCGTGGATGATTTCCTAGTCGAGAAAACAACGGAAGTTCTTGACTGCGGACAACCACATTCACTGAGTCAATTTGAATAAGCCCAACGTGGTCGAGCACTTTTCGCAGATGACGTCGATCTACTCGTCCCGAGGGTCTAGGCGTTGAAAAGCCCTGTGCGGCTAGCGCTATTCGCTTCGCCGATGCTAAGGAAACTTCAGTCTGCGACTGTGATGGTGACACTGTTAATCACCACGTCGTCAATGGGTCGGTCGCCACGCGCTGTGGGAACCTTCTGCATTGCGTCAACAATGTCGAGACCCTTTACCACTTGACCGAACAATGCGTATGCAGGCGGAAGCTGCACACCACTTGCTCCAGAGATGAGGAAGAACTGTGAACCGTTGGTGTTTGGTCCGGCGTTTGCCATTGCAAGTGAACCTATTTGGTATTGACCTGGCTTTGGAAGTTCGTCTTCGAAGCGATAGCCGGGTCCGCCCATTCCAGTACCTGTTGGGTCTCCGCCCTGACACACGAAGCCGTTGATGATGCGGTGGAAAATGATGCCGTCGTAGTAGTGGTACGCAGCGAGATACACAAAGTTGTTCACGGTCTTTGGTGCGCGTGCTGCATCAAGTGCAATGACCAAAGTTCCCATAGACGTTTCCATAGTGGCGGTGTAACGCTTCGAAGGGTCGATGCCCATGTCTGGGGCCGAAGGAAACTTCTGTGTCTTTGGGGCGGATCCGTCAAGTGGAGGAAAGGGCAAACTCATGCAGGCGAGGCTACAAGTACACGCGCCCGCCACCTCGTTCGTAGCCACAGAGCATGTGCGCCTACGATGACAGGCGTGAATCCTGAAGAGCCCCTCAACCTTGACCAAATGGAACGCGATCTCGCAGATGTAGAGCTTGCGCTTGGTCGTTTAGAGAACGGCACCTACTGGATCGATGAATTGACGGGGGCGCCAATTGACACGGCGCATCTTGCGGCCAACCCAACGGCTCGCCGCAACCAATAGCAGTCTTTACTGTTCGCGGAGTTTTGCAAGCAAGCGCAAAATTTCTAGGTACAGCCACACCAGTGTGACAGTGAGGCCAAGTGCGCAGTACCACTCCATGTGAGCTGGCAATTTGTTGGCAACGCCGCGCTCAATAGTGTCGAAATCGAGCGCCAAGTTGAAGGCTGCAAGACCTGCAACAAACACACTGAAGCCAATTCCCATTGGGCTTGCATCGTTAATGAACGATGGCATGTTTCCGAAGATTCCGAAGATGAATGACACCAAGTAGAACGCCATCAGGCCGAGCATTGCACCCATGATGATGCGGCGGAATCTGTCGTTCACTTTGATGACGCGGCTGCGATACAGCAACAACATCACAACAAAAACACCAAGCGTTGCACCAACTGCTTGCATGACGATGCCGCTGTAGGCCTCTGAATATGCGCGACTAATTGCGCCAACAACAACACCTTCGGCAAGTGCATACACGGGTGCAGCAAACTTTGCGAGATGTGGTTTAAACGTTCCGACAAGAACTGCAATGAGAGCGACAATGAGTCCGCCGAAGAGCCAACCGGTGGGCAATTGAACAGCTTCTCCTGGAAGTGGTTCATCAATTGACATCCACGTGACAGTGGCGGATGCAATAAGCAGTACCAACAACATGAGAGTTGCTGATGCTGTTCCTCGCACTGTCATGATTCCGCTGTCCCAACGACTGATGGGGCCATCGGTCATGGGTTCGGCGGTGGGTGGAGCCCAGGTGTTGTTGGGTTGGTCAAGGTTGCCAAGGCCCATGGCCTTGTCGTTCAGCAGAGGGTTAGCCATGCCGAAAACCTAACTGTTTTGGGGCTTTTTGTGGTGTCACCCCTGTGTATAACCAATTGTTTTGGCTGGGCTGTGGCTGCTGGGAATGCACTCGGTATCCTGCCCCTATTCACCCTTTTGGGGTTGCGAATACAAGGTGAGGTTAAGAGTGGCAAAGGACAGGATTGACCGCGACGAAGAAGACCTCGTCAGGCTCTATCTCACAGACATCGGTCAGTACACACTTCTCACTAAAGATGACGAAGTCCGCCTGGCAAAGGCAATTGAAGCGGGCAAGATCGCTTCTGCCGAGATGGAACAGGCCAAAACCCTCACTGCCACCAAGCGCCGCGAACTGCGCAAAGCCATCCGCGAAGGCGAAATTGCCGAGCGAGCTTTCGTTCAGTCCAACTTGCGCCTTGTGGTCTCTATCGCAAAGAAGTACCAAGCATCTGGTCTTCCACTGCTCGACCTCATTCAAGAAGGCAACCTTGGCCTTATGCACGCCGTCGAAAAGTTCGACTGGCGTAAGGGCTTTAAGTTCTCCACCTACGCAACATGGTGGATCCGCCAGGCAATTACCCGCGGTATTGCAAACACCGGTCGCACCATTCGTCTTCCAGTCCATGCCGGCGACACACTTGCTCGTCTGCAAAAGGCTCGCTCGCGCCTCGAGCTGAAGTTTGGTCGCCCTGCCACTCTTGCCGAATTGGCAAAAGAAGTAGAGATGCCAGAAGACAAGGTCACCGAAGCATTGCGCTTTGCTGCTGAGCCATTGTCGTTGTCTGAACCGCTTCGTGAAGATGGCGACGCAGAACTTGGTGACGTGGTGGAAGACCGCTCCGCCGAATCTCCATTCGAAGTTGCTGCAACATCGTTGCTTCCCGAAGAAATCCAGCGTCTGCTGGCTCCCCTCGACGAACGCGAACGCGAAATTCTCAAACTGCGTTTCGGTTTGAACGGTGGCGAAGGTCGCACATTGGAAGAAGTGGGAGAACACTTCAACCTCACACGTGAGCGCATTCGTCAAATTGAAGCTCGCGCCATGAGCAAATTGCGTCACCCGTCGTCAGACACCGGTGCGCGCGACCTTCTTTCGGTCTAACGCTTACGAAGTTTTCTGTAGCGGTGGGCGCACTATGCGCGTCACGCCGTCTATGGCACACACCAAGCCAATTCCCATCAAACTGGGCAAGGTTGCGCGTGCCATCCATGGCCACTCAATTCCTGGCACGTATGCAGCGCGTACCTGATCAACGCACAGCCACACAACAATCACCAGAGCGGCACCTGCACCAGCGTTCAAACTGACAGCTATGTGGTGTCCGCCATCTCGACGCGATGCAGCAACTGCCATCAATGAGATGACCAAGGCACCGGCGCTGAACATGAGCAGTACGGGAGTGATGCGTGCATCGTCTGGCAGACCAGTGAATTCCAGATAGCCAACGATGACGCCCTTGACGGACGCAACTACAGCCAGCCACAAGAACAGACGCCGACGAGTGAGCGCCAAAACAACGGCAAGCGATATTGCGGGAATTCCAAACAGCCACCACGCAATGCTTGCTTTGTCTCGTATGTACAAAGTGCCCGAGACCATAGTGCGCGTTCCCGCAATGATCATTGGAATGTCCCAATCGAGAACTTTTCCGTTTTCGTCAATAGAAGCAGGCGGTTTTGGACTCATCCAATGCGAACGATGGTCATGCCACATCGCTATGCCATTGGTACCAGTAACGCGCCACTTCGGAATGCCAGATGTATCCACGTTGGAGACATCTACATTTCCGTATCTGTCTCCGTTCAGTACCGATGTCATGGATGCATCGTTTACTTCCACCACGCCCTCTGCCGAGATACGCAAATACTGTTCGTCGTCGTACCCGTGTACTTCTACACGCACGCCGTCGGATTCAATTCGCATGAACGTGTCGCCGCCAACAATGGTGACGCGCACACCGTCGGGAAGAGCGGGACTGATGGTGTTGATGACAGATTCTGTATCTCGTGGTTGCACGCTGTCGCCCGAACCCAGGTGGGCCGGTACCAGCGACAGCACCGACAGGAATCCAAGAATTATGCGCACGACACTGACGGTACTGCCCCCAAGCCCTCTGTTACATAGTCTGTGGCAATGACCACAGGCGACAGTCATCCCGTTCTTCTCATTAGCGACAACGTGTGGAGCCGCGAAGGAGATGCGTTGCGGGAGATTGCTCCGAATGTGCAGCCCGTCATTTACGTTGGCGATGAACCTATTGCGGACGATGTTGTCTCCACTATTGATATTGCTTTCTATTCCAGCGACTTGTGGCCTGAGCGTTCTCGTGGAGTTGCACTGTCCATCATTCGAGCAACACAACTGAAGTGGCTACATACATTCTCTGCCGGAGTAGACAATCCCTTCTTCCAACAGTTGATGGAACGCGGAGTTCGACTGTCTAACTCCACCGGTGCAACCGCTTCACCTATCGCACAAACTGCAATTTTGTACATGCTGGCACTCAGCAGAAACGTGCGCGCATGGATGAAGCACCAGGAGGCTCACGAATGGGAACGCCATGAGTTCAATGAATTAGACGGCGCACGCCTTGCCGTCATTGGAATGGGTCCCATTGGCCTGGAGATTGCTCGTTTAGGGGTTGCACTCAATATGGATGTCGAAGCCATTCGCCGCACGCCCGCGGGAAATGAGCCGTGCCCTACATACGGATTTGATCAGTTAGATGCTGTTTTATCTCGTGCCGATTGGGTTGCCGTGGCATTGCCACTGACAGACGACACAGTGAACTTGTTCGATGCCCCGCGCTTGTCGCACATGAAGCCTGGAGCGCACTTCATCAACGTGGGACGTGGCGAGTTAGTAGAAGAACCAGCACTTGTTTCAGCACTACAGTCGGGTCATATCGCGGGTGCCGGTCTTGACGTGTTCGCTGTGGAACCACTCCCACAAGA
>CAIVDG010000205.1 GCA_903904615.1 uncultured Acidimicrobiaceae bacterium
CACTGTGGGAGTCGCTCGTCCTGAACCGTCGGACAGTTTCAATGCCACTGCATGACCTTCACGTGTTGCCGCTACATACACAGACTCTGCGCCGTCTTTCGCAAACAAACCCGGAACATTCGACACGATGGTGGTGACATGACGTCCGTCGCCGCCCACCATGTACGCATGCTGGGACATAGCCATGAAAATCTGATGTCCAGATTCTCCGGCATCACCAACGGCAATTGCGCGCATGGCTTTTGCTAGACCCACAAGCTCCACCACATGTGCAGGAGCACCACAACCGTCAACGCCAATAGCCGCTGGTTCTTTGCCCGTCAGTTCGGTGATGACCTTGGTGATGGCCTGCTGCAAGGGATGATCCGGCTGTAGGTAGGAATCCAACGGCCAATTGTTCAGCACACATGTGGCCAACATTCCGGAGTGCTTGCCGCTGCAATTCATCTGTAGTGGCGACTTTCCACCGCCGCGGTGAATCTCTGCGTGAGCCGACGCAACATGAAGTGGAAAGTCAGATGTATTCAACAAAGCTTCTTCCGTCAGCCCGACACTTGCCAAAATTGACCGAGCAGTGTTGAGGTGAACACTTTCTCCGTTGTGACTTGCACACACCAATGCCAACTGTTCTGGCGGTAGAGACAACCCAGCACGCACCATTGCTAACGCTTGAAATGGTTTAGTAGAGGAACGCGGGAAAATCGTTGTGGTGGGATCACCAACTGAAAAACTCACAGCGCCCTGTGAATCGAGCGCGACAAGTGCTCCGAAATGAATGCTTTCGTCTACTCCATTGCGAGAAACAACAGCGAGCGGCGCAAACTGTGACGGATGAACACCGCTCAACTTGGATCTTTCCAACCGCCGGCGCTCTTGCGCTTGCGTTGCTTCTTTTCTTGCAACGTTGTCAACGGATCATCAATTACTTCATGACGTACGCCCCACGCCGAGATAAGCGCCTGCGCCATCGCAACTGCAGGTAACGCAAGAATTGCGCCGATTGGTCCAAGAACCGCGCCACCAGCAAGCGCTCCACCGAAAGCAAGCGCCGGGTGAAGTTCTAGCGTTCGTGCTGTGATGCGTGGCGCCAACAAATAATTCTCAATTTGTTGATACACCAGAATGAAACCAATTACCGCGAGTGCATCAATTGGTGACTCGATGAATGCCAGTAGTACCGGGAGTACTCCCGCAAGATATGTACCAATAACTGGCAAGAACTGCGAAACAAGCCCCACCCAAATGGCCATTGCGATAGGTGCTGGTGCTCCAATTGCTTGCAATGCAATCCAGTGGAAGAACGCAGACACCACTGCAAGCAATGCGCGCGAATAGAGGAATCCGCCAGTTTTTGTAATGGCAAGTTCCCATGCATCGAGAACAGTGCGTTGACGTTCGGGGCGTAATCGTGAACAGATGGAGCGACGCAGACGTGGACCGTCTGCAACTAAATAGAACGAGAACAGCAAGACAGAGAATCCCTGAAAAATGACACCAAGTGCTTGAACGGAAACTCGAAACACATTGTCTTGTTGTGCATCAATAAATTTCTGAACGGGACCATTCGGATCGGCAATTCGTTCGTTAACAGCTGCGGGATCAATGTTTGAATTAAATGTGTCGTTAATGATTTTGACGGTGTCATTCACATACTGCTCGCTGTTACTCAACAAGTCGGCAACCTGTTGTGTGACCACAGTTCCCATGGCGCCTATAAACACAAGAACGGCGAGAACGACTGCAACGATGAGAAGTGCTGTAGCGCTTCCCCGTTTGAAGCCACGCACCACCATCTTGTTGACCGCTGGTTCTAGTGCCAGCGCAATGAACAAACCAACAAGCAACAGGATGAGCAAATTGCTCAGACGGTGAAATGTGAACCGACCTACAAACGTTGCCAAATATCCCAACCAGAACAATGCGATAGCCCGTGGAACCCACCGTGGCATTCGACGTCCGTTGTCTAACGAGCCTGAATCTTGAGCATCTGTCACGTTCTGAGCGTAGTGGTCACACGGAGTGACACATTCGCACGTGGAGACAACGAAAACGGCTGGCACGATACGGGTATGGCAACTCTCCCCGCCCCTCTCACAGAACGAGTAGAGGCAGTTCGTCACGCCATTGCCGAGGCGCTTCGTGAACGCGTCATCGGAGATGGAGCCGAGGAGAAACAGGCAGCGG
>CAIVDG010000206.1 GCA_903904615.1 uncultured Acidimicrobiaceae bacterium
GACAATGTTTTGGATGCAGCGAAGCAATCTGGTTGTCGTGGAGTTGTGTATGTCTCTTCTCCCTCCGTGTCATACAGCACCACTCCTGTACTTGGAGAAGCATCTCCACCTGCCATCGACGATGTCATGGGTCATTACTCCAAGACAAAGTCAATTGCGGAACGCAAAGTCATTAATGACCAACACGTTGCGACAGTTGCACTACGGCCACATTTGGTGTGGGGCCCAGGTGACACTCAATTGGTCGGACGAATTGTGGATCGTGCATCCCAGGGCCGGCTGGTGCTTGTGAACAAGGGGAGCGCCATTGTCGACTCCACGTACATCGACAATGTGGGCGACGCGCTTGTTGCGGCCGCAGAACGTATAGGGCTGCATCGGTCTCTGAACGGGCGTGCATTGGTGGTCAGTAATGGTGAGCCACGGTCTGTTGCCCAATTGGTGGAAAGTATTTGCAGAGCTGCAGGCGTGCCCTTCTCTCCGCGATTCATCGGTTTGCGCCCTGCCGTTGCTCTTGGTCGAATCCTTGAAAATGTGTTCAGGCTCGCACCAAACAGCGAGCCACCATTGACCGCGTTTACCGCCTATCAGTTAGGTATTTCGCATTGGTTCGATATCTCCGAGACCTGTGAATTACTCGATTGGAAGCCACGCGTTTCTCTTGATGAGGGGTTTGAAAGACTCGCCGCATCATTTACGTCTGAGCACTAAGCAACAGCCCGGTATCAACCAATTTGTAAGAACTCAACCAGGTTTCCATCGGGGTCTTCAACGATTGAAATTGTGACACCATCACGAATTGATACTGGCTGAATTTGCACGGTGTATCCGCTGTCTTCACAGCTCTTAGTCACATCTTTCAAGTTGCCCACTGAGATTGTGAAGTATCGATATCCGCATGCTGCCGTGATGGGGCCGCCCACTGGATGTGCAGGGGATGGGTCGGTATGGACCAATTTGATGACGGAAGTCCCGCACTGCAATCGGTGCATATTCCCGCCACCGGGCATTTTCATTGTTCCTTGTAGCTCAAAACCCAAGAGATCTCGGTAGAACGCCAGAGACTTGTCGATGTCGCACACCACGATGCCGAGATCAATGGAGTCTTTTGTTACCTGTGCTTTGCTCATGACGGTCACCATAGTCGGCGATGATGATGCCTTGGTCTGTCGAAAAACGGGCAAACTAGAGGACGATGTTGACCCCTCGCCGCCTCACTGTCAGCGTCATTGCATTAACTCTCGTGGTCGCCTTTTTTACATGGCAGGTTGTGGCATACGAATGGTTCGCTCAAGCGGATTATCGCGCTGTCCAAACCGCGCGTCGACTCGTTCCCGATAAGGGCTTGTTCAAGTACAGCGTTCATTTTGGTTTGCGTGGACTTTTGCTCACCGTGTTCTTGCCCATCTTGTCGTGGGTGGCGTGGAAGCGCAGGTCGTGGATACCCCTCGTTGGGTTTGCAATTGTCTTGTTGTTTGAAACAGGAATGACCGGCGCATTGAAACTCAGTATTGGTCGAGAACTGCCCTGGCAATCGTGGCCACTCATGGGGCGACTCGAGACGGGTGAACTTGGATTTCCTTCTGGACATGCAACGAATGTCCCCGCGTTAATTGGCTACATGGTGTGGTTCTTCACGGCACCACGGACAACGTTGCGGCGATGCGGCTGGGCGCTGGTGGGTGTTCTTGCGGTAGTCGTCAATGTGTCGTCATGGATGATTCGCACACACTGGCCAACGGATCTCTATGCGGGTAACGCAGTGGGTTGTATTGCACTCGTAACAGTTATTGCGTTTATGAATGCTTCTGGACTTAGTCCGTGGGCCACTGCTCCGCCGACGCAAGAAGTTCATCTCGAAAATCTGGATGACTAATCAGTGCGAGCGCACGAGAACGTTCGCGGATAGTGCGTCCTTCAAGTTCGGCGATGCCGTACTCGGTGATAATGACATCAATCTGGTGACGCGGCGTGCTGACCACCGTCCCGGATGGGAACTGGGGAAGAATTCGACTTGTCAGAGTTCCGTTCACAGTGCTGGTGGAAGGAAGACAGACGAGGCTTCGTCCTTCTAGTTTCAGCCCTGGACCAGAGAC
>CAIVDG010000207.1 GCA_903904615.1 uncultured Acidimicrobiaceae bacterium
CAGGTGTTTGCGGGCAAGGTAGAGGTCTCTTATGTCAGACAACAGCGACCGCTTCGAGCGGACCAACTCTCGGCCTGCGCCACGCACCGATAGTCGTACGCCACCACACAACCTCGATGCTGAAGCATCGCTGTTGGGCGCCATGTTGCTCGATGACACGCCCGTGGGTCTTGCCATTGAATTGTCGCTTGACCCCAGTGATTTCTACAAGCCATCGCACGGGCACGTGTATGCGGCTATTCGTTCGTTGTCTGGTCAAGGCGAAGCAGTCGATGCTGTCACCGTGTCTGAAGAATTGCGCCGCAGCAACTTGCTGGACGACATGGGCGGTCTCAACTTCCTGAACGAACTGCAGAACGCAACGCCGTCAATCAGTAGCGCGGGTCGCTACATCCGTATTGTGCGCGACACAGCGATGCTTCGCCGCCTCATTAAAGGCGCAAGCGACATTGCCGACATTGGTTACTCAGCGCCCGCAGATGTTCGCATTGCCATCGACCGTGCAGAACAAATCGTGTTCGACATTGGCGACGAACAAATCACCGACACGCTGCAAAAACTGAATGAACTCACCGGAATCGTGACATCAATTCTCGAGGCACGATATGACTCCGGCACAGACATCACAGGTATTCGCACCGGCTATTCAAAGTTGGACAAGTTGCTCTCTGGTATGCAGGCCGGAACCCTCAACATTGTCGGTGCTCGTCCTGCCATGGGTAAATCTGCATTTGCACTTGGTATGGCCGTGAGCGCTGCGCGAACAACAAATCGTCCTGTGCTGTTTTTCTCTTTGGAAATGTCAGCACCTGAATTAACGCAGCGTATTTTGTCCGCAGAAGCGCAAGTGGATTCCGATCGCATGCGAAGCGGCCGCCTACAAGACGCCGACTGGACAAAAATTACACACGCGATGAATCGCTTGAACATCCCGTTGTATATCGATGACACCCCGCAAATCAGTGTTATGCAGATTCGCCAGAAACTTCGTCGTGTAAAAGTTTCCGATGCACCACCTGCAATGGTTGTCATTGACTACTTGCAACTCATGGGTGGCGGCAATCACGAAACACGTCAGTTGGAAGTTGCAGAAATTTCTCGCGGGCTCAAGATGCTCGCGCGTGAGTTCGGTATCCCGGTTGTTGCTCTCAGTCAGTTAAGTCGTGGTATCGAACAGCGCGCAGATCGTCGACCAAACTTGTCAGACCTTCGTGAGTCTGGTGCATTGGAGCAAGACGCCGACGTCGTGATGTTCTTGTATCGCGAAGAAGCAGGAAATACAGAAGTGCGTCCAAACGAACGCGGTTTTGCCGATGTCATCGTTGCAAAGCATCGTTCTGGTCCAACAGACACCATTCGCCTTATCTTCAATAAGGCATACACACAGTTCGTCGACGAACCAGAGTGATGTGTTCGCTCAGTTGGTGGGCGGATGAATTGTTATTTTCGGATCTTTGTCTGCGGGTGGATTGTCGTGACTAAGAAGTTCCAATGCGCGCTTCTTTTCGTCCGCGGTGAAGGGGCGAATGTCGTGGCAGAACTCCACGGTGTTTCCATCGGGGTCGGATGTGTAAATGCTCACGCAAAACTCGTGATCGACTTCTGCAACGGTGTGGCCGTGCGCACACCAATTGGCACGGCGGTCATCTAAGAACTCACGCGTTGGTGCGTTGTAGGCAAAGTGGTTTACCCATCCGGGAAGCCCAGCTGTCTTGTTGATGTTGGTGGGGTAGCCGTCTGCCCATTGCGCGTCATGAAGGTCCCAAAAGGCGATCATTCCGTCTGAACCGGTGTCGTAGAAAACATGGCGAGACCAGCCATTGGTAGGCGAACCAGGAACTGGCGCAATAACTGTCTTCACCAATGAGAACCCCATGACCTCTGTATAGAAAGTGTGAGTTGCGGAAAGGTCTTTGGTGGCGAGTGCAACGTGGTGGAAGCCCATAGGCGAGAGTCTGCCACGCCTAACCTGTGGGCATGTTCCTTGGAGACAATCTCATTGTGTATCTCGTCCTCGCACTCGGTGGGGCACTTGCAGTGGGGAACATTGCCGCATTGGTGCGACCCCCAAAGGCCCAGCTAGATCAAGAGTCCAACTCCACATCTGAAGAGAACGAATCAGACAGCACAGACCTCGCCAAAGCCCCTGTTGCTCGCAGTCTGGTGATGGCCATCATTGGTGCCACCGCTGCTGTGTGGTCAATTGCCAGCCTTCTGAAGTAACGAACGACCCTTTCGCTACGGTCATCACATGGCATTCGGACAACCTTCTGGCCCTCCTGCAACGGGCAAGCAACTACAAGAACTCATGCAGTTGCTCAATGCTGCCGGCCATACAGACTTTCGAGACGCTCGTGGCCCAATGGGTTTCACGCAACGTCAGGCTGGTGGCAAGTTCACTCGCGACGAAGCCGATGCGTTTATTGCCCAACTTCAGGAATGGGCCGAAATTGCCGAAGCAGCCGACGCTGTGCCCGAACCAGCAACGCCAACGCCCGTGAAACCAAAGGTCACTGCTGCCGAGAAGTCTCTAAAGAATGTGCCCACCGAAGTGTTGGCAGCCGAACTACAGAAACGTGGCTGGGTCGTTCTCGAGCCATAAAGGGCAAGAAATCTCCCTAGGGGCACACGGCGTCGTTGAGTAGGGTTTCCCCTGTGATTCTTTCCGACCGTGACCTTCGCGCAGACCTGGCAGCAGGTCGCATCATCATTGAGCCCTTCGACGAGTCCTGCGTTCAGCCCAGCAGCATCGACGTGAAGGTCTCGAATCTCTTTCGGGTCTTTCGCAACCACACCGCAGCAGTCCTCGATGTGAAGCAAGATCTCACTGGCCTCACCGAATTGGTGGAAGTTGCCGACGGCGAAGCCTTCCTCTTGCATCCTGGCGAGTTTGTCTTGGGTTCCACCTTGGAGCGCGTTGGCGTTCCCAACAACTTGGTGGCTCGCGTGGAAGGCAAGAGCTCGCTTGGCCGCCTTGGCCTTGTCATTCACTCCACCGCTGGGTTTATCGACGCTGGGTTCGATGGCCACGTCACTCTGGAACTTGCCAACCTTGCCAACCTTCCCATCACGTTGTACCCCGGCATGAAGATTGGTCAAATCAGTTTCATCACCATGACATCACCCGCAGAGAAGCCATATGGCTCTGGTGCTCAAGGCTCGAAGTATCAAGGACAACGCGGACCTACTCCTAGTCGCTATTTCGAGAACTTCAAATAGTCATGCCCGGAGAAATTCACCAGTCGCACAAGCTGGAAGATGTCTTGTATGACATTCGCGGCCCCGTTCTGGTGGAAGCAAAGCGTCTTGAAGAACAAGGACACCGAATTACCAAACTGAACATCGGTAATCCGGCACCTTTTGGATTTGAAGCACCACCCGAAATTCTGGTTGATGTTGTTCGCAACCTTTCCGAGTCTCAGGGCTACTCAGACTCGCAAGGCATTCGTAGTGCTCGTACTGCAATCGTGCAGCACTACCAACTTCAAGGAATAGACATCACCGACCC
>CAIVDG010000208.1 GCA_903904615.1 uncultured Acidimicrobiaceae bacterium
GAGGCCTGCGTTGTCGGCAATGTGCTTGGCTGGAGCAACAAGTGCGTCGTACACCGTACGGGCGCCGGTTGCTTCGTCACCAGTGAGCGATTCCACAACCTTCAGCACTGCTGGGCGGCTACGAAGAAGAGCGGTGCCGCCACCGGCGACAACTCCTTCTTCAATTGCTGCACGCGTTGCAGAAATTGCGTCTTCGATGCGGTGCTTCTTTTCCTTCAGTTCAACTTCTGTTGCAGCGCCCACCTTGATGAGTGCAACGCCACCAGCAAGCTTGGCCAAACGCTCTTGAAGCTTCTCACGGTCCCAATCGGAATCGGTGTTGTCGATTTCGGTCTTGATCTGGCTAATGCGGCCATTCACTTCGTTCTTGTCACCTGCGCCATCGACGATGGTGGTGTTGTCCTTAGTGATAATGACGCGCTTTGCACGACCCAAAAGATCGAGTGTGACGTTCTCCAACTTCAAGCCAACTTCTTCGCTGATGACCTGGCCACCAGTAAGAACTGCCATGTCTTGCAACATTGCCTTACGGCGGTCACCAAAACCTGGAGCCTTTACAGCAGTTGAGTTGAATGTTCCGCGAATCTTGTTGACCACCAAAGTGGCAAGCGCTTCGCCTTCAACATCTTCAGCGATGATGAGAAGCGGACGGCCAGTCTTCATGACTGCTTCGAGCGCTGGCAACAAAGACTGCACAGACGAAACCTTCGACGAGTAGAACAAGATGTATGGCTCGTCGATGACAGCCTCTTGACGCTCTTGGTCGGTGACGAAGTATGGCGAGAGGTAACCCTTGTCGAACTGCATTCCTTCGGTGAACTCGAGTTCTGTTCCGAAAGTGTTGCTTTCTTCAACGGTAACAACGCCGTCTTTGCCCACCTTGTCGATGGCATCTGCAATGACTTGACCAATGCTTGCATCTGCAGCAGAGATAGTGGCAACGCTGGAGATGTCTCCCTTGTCGTCTACTTCTTTTGCTTGGCCCTTGATGGACTCAACAGCAGCTGCGACAGCCTTTTCGATACCGCGCTTCAAGCCCATTGGGTTTGCGCCAGCAGCAACATTGCGCATGCCTTGCTGAACAATTGCTTGTGCAAGAACAGTTGCAGTAGTTGTTCCGTCACCGGCGACATCGTTTGTCTTGGTGGCAACTTCTTTCACCAACTGTGCACCCATGTTTTCGAATGGATCGTCGAGTTCGACTTCCTTCGCAATGGACACACCGTCGTTGGTGATTGTTGGTGCACCGAACTTCTTGTCGAGAACGACGTTGCGTCCCTTTGGTCCGAGCGTGACTTTGACAGTGTCGGCAAGCTTGTTAACGCCTGCTTCTAACGCACGACGTGCTTCGTCGTGGAACTTCAATTGCTTAGCCATGAGTGACCTACTTTGTTACTACTGCGAGCACGTCGCGGCTGGTGAGAATGAGAAGGTCATCTCCACCATGAGAAATTTCGGTTCCGCCGTACTTGCTGTACAACACAACGTCGCCCACTTTGATGTCGAGTGGGAAGTGCTGGCCTTCGTCGTCGCTCCAGCGTCCGGGACCAACAGCGAGAACTGTTCCCTGCTGTGGCTTTTCTTTTGCGGTGTCTGGGATGACGAGTCCGGATGCAGTGGTCTGCTCGGCTTCGCTGGGCTTGACCACGATGCGGTCGTCGAGTGGCTTCAGGTTCATGTTTCCTCCGAATAATCAGCGTTTCGCAGATGGAAATCCGAGCCGGTTACCCGACTCGGGGGGTTAGCACTCAAGGAGTGCGATTGCTAAGGATACGGACCCTATGGCGGCGTTAGCAACCGGGACCAGCGAGTGCTAACCGAGTACTGGCTCGTCGGGGGTGGCCCCGAGGCCCAGGAGTTGGGCGGTCTCTCGTAGGGGCAGGCCAATCACGTTGGATAACGACCCCCGCACCCCTTCCACCAAGGTGCCCCCGAGGCCTTGCACGGCGTACGCCCCGGCTTTGCCCTGCCATTCCCCCGTGCCGATGTACCACTCCAGGGTCTCGTCGGTGACGGGGTGGAACGTAACGAGAGAGGTCACCACCAACGACTGTTCACGCCGAGAACCCCAACTGGCGGCAATTCCTGTGTGCACTCGGTGAGTTCGGGCGCTGAGTCTGCGCAACATGCGGCGCGCGTCGACCTCGTCGTCTGGCTTTCCAAAGATCTCGCCATCGAGGTCGATGGTGGTGTCAGCACCAAGAACGATGTCGTCGCACCATCTCTGCTGAGCCACTCTGGTCTTCTCACGAGCGAGACGTTCTACATACGCAATCGGATTCTCCCCGACTAATGGCGTTTCGTCTATGTCGGCAGGTTCGACACGTGGATCAATTCCGAGACGCCCAAGCAATTCAATTCTGCGAGGAGAACGTGACGCGAGAATAAGACCCACTGTTTAGCCGCCACTTGGTGCAGTGTCATACGCGTCATCAGGAATTGTCATGTCGTCGCGATTGTCTAAGTAGCCCTCTGGCAAGACAACTTTGATGGGGCCATTGGTGTGACCACGCGCCAAACGTTCGCCACCTGGAACCAAACGAAGTGAATGATCGAGGCGTGCAGCAAGTTGTTCAAGATCTGCATAGGACGAAATAGTGGAGAACGCCCGCCGCACTTCTGACCCAACGGGATACCCCGTGAGATACCAACCGCAATGCTTGCGGAAGTTACGAATGCCAAAGTCGGGTCCCATGATTGCCATCAGACCTTCTGCGTGTTGCAACATCACATTCAAGACAAAGCCAAGTGTGGGAGATTCCTGAACAGCACGACCAGAGAATGCATCGGTGAGATCGCGGAATAACCAGGGCTTTCCTAAACACCCGCGACCAACAACAACACCGTCGCACCCCGTTTCTTCCATCATGCGAAGGGCATCAGATGCTTCCCAGATATCGCCGTTACCAAGAACGGGAATTGATGTCACTGCATTCTTTAGCTCTGCAATTCGTTCCCAATGTGCATGGCCGCCGTAGTGCTGTTCGGCAGTGCGGGCGTGAAGAGCAATCATTGCAATTCCTTCATCTTCGGCGGCTTTGCCGGTGTCGATGAATGTGGTGATGTTGTCGTTGATCCCTATGCGGAACTTGCAGGTAATGGGAACACCAAATGGCTCTGCGGCTTGTACTGCAGCACGCATAATGGCGCGAGTGAGGTTGCGTTTCACCGGAACTGCTGCACCGCCACCTTTGCGTGTGACCTTGTTGGCCGGGCAACCAAAATTCATGTCGATGTGATCGGCAATGTCTTGTTCGCACAATGCGCGTACTGCGCGGCCTACAAAGTCGGGGTCGCTTCCGTAAATTTGCAAACTGCGAAAATCTTCGTCATCTCCGAATGCCACCATTTTCTTGGTCTTTTCATTGCCGTGAACCAAGGCGGCAGCCATCACCATTTCGCTGACATAGATAAGGCCAGGTCCGAACTGGCGACACTGCGCACGAAACGGAATGTTGGTGACGCCAGCCATTGGTGCAAGAACAATGGGAAGCGGAAACTCACGGCCCCGCAGAACGAGGGGAAGTCGGCTCATCGTGGAACGTCCGACAACTTCAGGTTCGGATACGCACCGCAGGATAAATCCATTGGGCCATCGGATTTCAAACGGTGCCATGCAGCAGCTGCAATCATTGCTGCGTTGTCTGTGCACATCGCGCGGCTGGGAAGCGCCACACGGAAACCGGCCGCATTGCCGCGTTCGGTCATTTGCGCACGTAGTGCAGAGTTCGCCGACACGCCACCACCCAACACGATTCCTTTGGCTCCTACTTGTTGTGCAGCCTTAATGGTCTTTGCACACAACACATCGACAACAGCGGCTTGGAACGACGCTGCAATGTCGGTGTTTGACACAGTGGGATTCTTGCGTACGTAGTTGATGACCGAGGTCTTCAATCCGCTGAACGACACATCAAGACCGTCGTGCATCATGGCGCGCGGAAAATCAACAGCAGTGGGATTTCCATCAGCGGCAATCTGGTCAATGATGGGTCCACCCGGATACCCAAGCGTGAGGTAGCGCGCCACTTTGTCGTACGCCTCACCTGCCGCGTCATCGATAGTGCGTCCAAGAATTGTGTAGTCACCATGACCACGCATCTCGATGACCATGGTGTGGCCACCAGACACCAGCAATACAACAAGTGGAAACTGCAGTGTGGGGTCGTCGAGCAAGCCCGCATACAAATGCGCTTCAAGGTGATTGATACCAATGAACGGCTTATCCCATACAAGAGACAATGCCTTTGCTGCCGATACGCCGACCAACAATGCGCCGATAAGACCCGGGCCAGCCGTGGCGGCAACGGCGTCAATGCGTTGGGGCAAGATGCCGGCTTCTTCAACAGCAGAATTCACCACCGGAATCAGCGCTTCCATGTGGGCACGGCTAGCAACTTCTGGCACTACACCACCAAATCGTGCATGAATATCAATTTGGCTACTGACGATGGATGACAACACATCGTTGCCGCCCATCACCACTGATGCAGCGGTCTCATCACAACTTGTTTCGATTGCAAGAACAACGGTGGACTCATTCACGTTCATACAGGCCTGCGTGATTCAATAAGGCGAAGCCGTTCCATGAACTCTTCCGTATCCACACCGTGTGCCCACATAATGATGGCATCGTCGGTGTTCTCGTAATAGCGCTTCCGAACACCTGCAGGAACAAAACCGAAACGTCGGTAGAGATTCTGTGCTGCAGTATTGGTGTGGCGCACTTCAAGTGTCATTGCTTCACATCCGCGTTCGTGCGACAAAATGGCTAAGTCGAGCATCATCTCGGTTGCAACACCTCGCCCTTGCCATTCAGGGTCCACGGCAATGTTGGTGACATGTGCGTCGTTGCCAGAGAACATCAAACCGGCGTACCCCACCATGACATCGTCCACATAGGCCACCATGTAATAGCGAGACCCGTTGCGCATTTCGGCTAGTTCGCTGATGAAAGTTCGATGAGTCCACGGACGCGGATACACCTGCTCTTCAATCTGAAGCACGCGACGAAGGTGACGACGACGCATGACCTCGGTGGTGAGTGCGTTGATGGGGCGCTCACGCATGAAACTCATCGCGCGCCCTCACGTGTCTTCCAGTTGATCTCGGCATCAGGCGCACGTAGGTACATGGGCTCTACAGCATGTGGCGCAACACCACGGTCGTCAATGAGTGCAGCAGTCCCTAACGACACCACTGCTGTGGCCGATGGAAACTGCGTCTCTCCACCAAGCACACGAACCCACGGGTTCGCACTAAAGGTCTCTTCGTAACGGGTGATTCCAGTTCCCACGCACACCACGTCTTCTGCGCGGTCGGCAAGATGAATGGCCATATCTTCTGGCGACGAAACGACTGGCTCGGTGATTCGTTGAGGTTCTTGACCGTTGCCACTCATTCGATATAACGCCCAGTACACCTCTCCCCTGCGCGCGTCGAGTGCTGCAGCAACTGTGGTGTCTTCCGTGTTGGCGTTGAGAGCAAGTGCATCCAAGCTGCACACCGGAACAACGGGAATGTCGAGCGCCCATGCAAGTGATTGAGCCGTCGCAATACCCACGCGCATGCCAGTAAAGAGCCCCGGGCCGATATCTACTGCAACAGCAGAAATGTCAGACATGGTTGCCTCGGCTTGCCGAACCACGAAGTGAATCATGGGCGTGAGTGATTCCGCATGTCGACGATCGCTTGCCACTAGAGCATGAGCACGAATTCCGCGATGGTCGCCGAGTGCCACCCCAACATGTTCAACAGACGTTTCAATTCCGAGAATCACGAATTGCCTCGCCAACTACGGACTGATTCCTTCAAGCGTTCCCAACGTGAATCCCAGCCGTGACCATCAACGCTGATGGTGATGTGACGCACATCGTCGTTGTCATCGTCGTGTGCTAACTCAACAGTTAACACTTCGCCGAAAACATCGCCCGCGACGTCTCCCCATTCCACCAAAGCCACAGCTCCGAGGTCGGCTTGTTCGCGAAGACCAAGGTCTGCAACTTCTGCCATGGTCTGTAATCGATAAAGATCGGCATGCAACAAAGGAACTTTTCCAGAGGTGTAGGAATGCACCAACGTAAACGTGGGAGAAGACACATGGTCGTCTTCGCTTACTCCTAATGCGCGCGCAAACCCAAGAGTGAAAGCGGTCTTACCGGCTCCCATCTCGCCAGCCAGAACAATGATGTCGCGGGGACGAACAAGTGACGCAACAGCACCGGCAATTGCGTGAGTGTCTTCAACAGATGACGACTCGCAGAAGATCACTGGTATCTCCGAAAGACTCGGGGCCCAATTCCACACACAATCTCGTATCCAATGGTGCCTAATGCATCTGCCCAATCGTCGGCAGATACACGTTCTTCTCCCTGACGACCAATCAGTACTACTTCGTCTCCCACAGTGATAGAGGAATCTTGTTCGCAATCAATCATCAACTGATCCATCGTGATGGTGCCAGCGATTCGACGCGGGATTCCATTCACCAAAACACGAACATTCGTGGTGCTGAGAGAGCGTGGAACACCATCGGCGTATCCCAATGGCACAGTGGCAATAAGCGAAGACTTCTCTAATGGCGTGCGTAATCCGTACGACACGGCTTCGCCTTCGTCCACCCAACGAACTGCGGTGATACGTGCCTTTAGTGACATGGCAGGAATAAGACCTGCGCACAGATCGGCAACGCCGGGACCCGGGCGTAGCCCATACATAGCAATACCAAGTCGCACCATTGAGAAGCGACTGTCGGGTGACGCCAACGCAGCGGCACTGTTGGCTGCGTGAATGAGCGGTGGGGTGATTCCCGCATCGGCCAAGGCGGCAACTGTTTCATTGAACAGCGCCAACTGTTGTGCATTTGCGGGGTGTGATGGATCGTCCGCAACAGCGAAGTGCGTGTACACGCCTTCAATGGTGAGCGAGTCATACGAAGAGATGAACCTCGCCAAATTCACCGCTTCTTTCGGCGCGACACCCATGCGATGCATTCCCGTATCGATCTTGATATGAACACCAACGGTGCGGTCTGCCGCTGATGCGGCCATTGCCAAAGTTGCAACGGCGCGTGTAGTGGCAACAGTGGGTGTAATGCCGTAGCCAACAATGAAGTCGTTCATCTCTGGTGGTTGCTCACTCAGCAACAAAATGGGGCACGTTGCACCAGCGCGACGTAAGGCAACACCTTCATCGATAATGGCAACACACAAACCTTCTGCACCCGCCTGAATTGCTGCTTGCGCAACGGGCACTGCACCATGTCCATAAGCGTTTGCCTTAACAACAGCCCATACCTTCGCTGGTGCGATACGTTCAGCAACTATTGCCACGTTGTGTTGAATAAGGCCAGTGTGCACTTCGGCCCAACCCCAGCGTCCAGAAAAATCAACCGACATGGCCACACACTTCGGAAAGAACTTCGGAAATCATTGCGACGACATCGCGCGCAATGGTTCCTTCGGGAGCACACGATGAACCAGCAACGCCGTGGACAAATGCACCGGCAGCAGCAGCTTCGTGTGGAGATAGACCGCGAGCCAAGAAAGCTCCAATAATTCCTGATAACACGTCACCACTTCCTGCTGTTGCGAGGCGCTCATCGCCCGACACAACAAGGTAGACGGCTCCGTCCACGTCGCTGATGACCGTTGTAGCTCCCTTGCGCAAGACGACACATCCGGTGAGCGCGGCCAATTGGCGTGTTGCTTCAATTCGATCGGGATTCTGAATGTCGCCACCCAATGCAGCGAACTCGCCGTCGTGTGGAGTGAGGATGGTGGGAGATGTGCGCCCGTGCAGCACTGAATACCCACCTGTGGGGTCGATGGCTGCAAGCAAGCCATCACCATCGATCACTGTAGGAACAGGCGCAACCGCAAGAAGTGCGCGAACCTCTGCGCCAATGTCGTCACCACGACCTAGCCCAGGGCCAACCACAAGAGATGCAAAGCGTGCAATGTCGGCGGCGACAAATGTGTCCCACCCAGTTTCGGGTAAAGCGCGACCCACTACTTCTGTTGGAGGTGTCACCGTCTCACCACGGCGCCACGACAAGTGAACAATTCCGGCACCTGCACGCATTGCCGATGCCGACACCAATGATGCCGCGCCACCCATTCCTGGGCTTCCTGCAATGACACGCACAGAATGATTCCATTTATGCGCTGCGCGCGATCGTGGTGGAAGCCATGCCGCAACATCGTGTAATTCCACAATGTATGTCTCCACATTGTCCACTGGATCAATTCCGACATCGACAATGTCGATTTCACCACACACCGACGGACCATCACCCAACAACATTCCTGTTTTCACAGCAGCAAACGTGATGGTCCGATCTGCGGGGATAATGCCACCGTGAATAACTCCGGTGAGTGCATCGAGGCCACTCGGGATGTCGACTGCCAAAACGGGTACATCGAAAACAATGGGCGGATTCCACGAACCATGGAAACCAATTCCGTACGCAGCGTCAATGACCAGATCTGCATGTGATGGATTAATAAATGTAGAGCCGACATCGGCAACAGAAAGTTCTTCAACATGAGCGCCCCATGAGCGCAACCACTCTGCTGCAACTCGACCATCGTTGCCATTGTTGCCCGGACCAGCGAGCACAAGAACACGACGCCCGTATGCACCGTTCATCATTTTCTTTGCTGCATGCGCAACAGCGTGACCGGCACGACGAATGAAAACATTCTGATCGTGCACCATGGCAAGAGCTGCAGCATCTGCAGACTTCATGTGCTGTGGCGTGAGGGCGGGAATCACCCCATCAGCGTATTGGCGTTACTTCGGCAAGGCTCTCGAAGACGTCTATAACGCAGCAACAACGGCCATTGCCACTGTTTCGGTATGAGTAATGGACACATGCCATGCCCCCACTCCGCATGAACGCGCCAGTTCCTCGGCACGACCCGACACTTTCAGCAGTGGTGCTCCTGAGGGATCTTTGTACACCGAGACATCGTGGAAGTCGAACGCACCAAGACCCACACCGAGCGCCTTCATGGTTGCTTCACGAACAGCAAAACGTGCAGCGAGCGATGCTGCGTCGTCAACTTGGCTGGCCAATGACTGCAATTCATCTTCGGTGAAAAGACGCGTACGCATGTTGGGACGACGTTCCAACATTTTGCGAAATCTTTCAATTTCGACGGCGTCGATACCAATGCCCTTCATTGGGTTACTGCGCGTCGGAGCGCCACAAGTTGGCGCTTTCGGAAACGGGAAGGATGAGCAAGTCCGCAATAGACACTTCACCCAGACGGTCGTCACGGAATGCACCTTCTGTTTCCGTTACCCAGTCAACAAGGCGGTCGTAACGGCGGTCGTATCCTTGCAACACTTGTCGTGCAATTGCCGGAGCAACAGAATCGCGGAACGAAACATGCAACAACGTGATGCCAACTGTTTCGGAACCCTTCACTTCGGGAACCAAGATGACGGAACGGCCATCTTTGCGTCCACGTGCCACCAACAATTCTTGTTCAGCAGCAACTCGACGCTTTGTACCCACCAAGTGCGA
>CAIVDG010000209.1 GCA_903904615.1 uncultured Acidimicrobiaceae bacterium
TGCAATTGGTGTGTTGCAGTCAGAGATTGCATCCGCTGAACGCTCTCGCGATGAAGCAGAAGACGCAGGGGACCGTGCACAAGAAGGTCGTGCAACTGCGGAGCGTCGTAGTGCTCGCGCATCGGCTCGACTTGAAGCGCTCGAAGCTGCAATGGCGTCCACACGCGCTCGTGCAGGCGCAGAACACTTAGCCAGCATCGAGGGAGTTGTGGGCGCGTTGGTCGACATCATCAGTATCGATCAAGGCTGGGATGCTGCTGTGAAGGCTGCTCTCGGTGATTCTGTTGCCGCGGTTGTTGTGTCAGACCCAGCGTCAGCGCGACGCGCACTCGATCAGTTGCGCAATGCAGAACACAATGGCGCCATTTTGTCGTTGGGAGTACAGCGGGCTACCAGCACACAAGTTCCTGCAGGTATCGATGCCGTGCGCGGCCATGTTCGTCCAGCGGCCGGCGCACCTAACGGATCCGATGCGTTGCTCGATGCGTTATTGAGTGGTGTTGGTTGTGTTGATGACATCAGTCGTGCAATCTCGGTGGTGGAGGCGCAACCAAGCGCAGTAGTTGTCACGCGTCGTGGCGACAAGTTGTCTCCTGGCGGCTGGCGTTTGGGTGCTGCAGACGAAGTTGGGTCCATTGAAGTCATCGAGGAAACTCGACGCGAAGTGGAAAGCGCCACAAGTGAATTGTCACGTCTTGATGCAGAGGTGGAAAAGCAGCGCCGAGTTCTCCTGGAATCACGTACGCAGATTGCAGATCTACAAAAGAAGCGCGAACAGCAATCTCGCGCAGTTGATGCAGCATCTGATCGTCTGACCAACGCAATCAACGATCGTCGTGCAAACGGCGCCGAACGCGAAATGACATTGAAGTCACTCGACGACATTCGTCTTCGTATCGAGGACTATCAGAAGCGTGTTTCTGAACTTGAAGCAATTTTGCCTGCATTAGAAGAATCAGAAGCTGCGGAGATTGCCGCTGCGAAGGCGCAAGGTGAAGCACGCGCTGCTATTGATTCAAAAGCCACACACCTCGGCATGCGTCGCAAAGACCTCGACATTCGTCTGGCGGGACTTCGTGAGCGCGAACAGTTCCTGAAACTTCGCCTCTCGGAGACCGAGCGTCGTCTGGAAGTTGATACTGCCGCGCGTCAAGAAGCCGGTGTGCGTCGTCAGCGCATTGAAGCATCACTACTTGCTATTGGTCGTCTTGCTGAACTGGTGGAGCGACATCAACACGCCGCTGAAGCTCGTCTCACCGTGTTGTACGACTTGCGTCGTCGCCAAAGTGATGAAGTGCGCGAGGTGAACGCGCGACTCGATGCGGCACGCCGTGGTCGCCAAGAGTCAGAGCAAGAACTCGAAGCAGTTCGCGAGCGTGGGCGCCGCGTCGACGTAGAAGAAGCCGAGACCCGTATGCGTCTCGAGGCCGCCACCGAATTGATTCGTCGTGACCTTGAAGTTGAGCCCGAGGTTGCCGAACAGGCGCCCGTTCCGGTTGTTGCCGATGGCACCAGCCACGACGATCGCGCTCGCGCTTTGGAACGCGATATTCGTCTAATGGGTCCCATCAACCCATTGGCGTTGCAAGAATTCACCGAATTGCAAGAGCGACACACATTCTTGGAAGAGCAGTTGAACGACGTTCGCAACTCGCGCCGCGAACTTGCACAGGTCATCGCGGCAATTGACGAGGAAATTCAAACTGTGTTTGCCGCAGCATTTGAAGACGTCAGCAAGAATTTCACCGACTTGTTCCAACTGTTGTTCCCCGGTGGTAAGGGCAAGCTTGTTCTTACCAACCCACACGACATGTTGAACACAGGTATTGAAGTTGAAGCCACTCCGCCAGGAAAGACTTTCAAGAAGTTGTCGTTACTCTCTGGTGGTGAGCGCTCGCTCACTGCATTGGCATATTTGTTTGCGGTATTCCGCAGCCGCCCATCGCCGTTCTACGTAATGGACGAAGTGGAAGCAGCGTTGGACGATGTGAACCTTCACCGCTTCTTGGGTCTTGTCGGCGAGTTCCGACGCGATGCTCAGCTCATCATCGTGAGTCACCAGAAGCGCACCATGGAAGCAGCCGATTGCTTGTTGGGTGTATCCATGCAGCCAGGTGGATCTTCAAAGGTTGTTACCGAACGCGCAAGCGTTACTTCCGATAACTGATCATGCTTGCCTCTGATCTCGTCAATTACGGCATCCCCGCCGTTGCCGTCGTCGTTCTCGGCGTTTCCTTCGTCGTCTACCGCTCCCGCCGAGAATCCAACGAATCTGTCCCTTCCGCGACGGCTCCCGTTGATTCGACTCTTATCGCAGGCTCAAACGAGTCTTCATCAACGACGCCGCCCGTCGGAACAGATTCTGACTCGACTACGCCAACTGTTGAAGTCGACGATGAGATTGAAGACTCGACGGAAGCCAGTGCCGACTCCGGAACGTTCGAGCCCGCGAGAAGTGACGGATCGGTGTCTGGCGGCACAGTCGAGTCGGACAACACAGTCGAGTCAAGCGACGATGACAAAGCAGAAGACGAGAAGGCGTCGGTGCGGGAACGAACAGGGCGTACGCGTTCATTGTTCTCGTCAGCATTTGCGTCCATTCGTGGCAAGGGCAAAGTAGACGAATCAACATGGGAAGAGTTAGAAGAAACTCTTCTTCGTGCCGACATTGGCATCGGGCTCACTACCAAACTGCTCGATCCGTTACGTGCAGCAGCCAAGTCGGGCGAGATTCGCACAGCAGACGATGCCATCAATGCTCTGCGCTCTGCAATGACAGCACAACTTGCAACAACGCAACGTGCCTTGAAAATGGATGCATCCACCACACCAAACGTGTGGTTGTTTGTTGGCGTCAACGGAGTGGGTAAGACAACCACCATCGGAAAGATCGCAACGGAGAAAGTCGCACAGGGATCATCCGTGCTTCTTGCGGCAGGCGACACCTTCCGTGCTGCGGCAGCAGAACAATTGCAGGTTTGGGCGGAACGCTCGGGCGCAGCATTTGTTCGCGGTTCAGAAGGCGGAGATCCCGCGTCGGTCATTTTCGATGGAATTCAAAGTGCGCATGCCCGCAACATTGAACTTGTGTTGGGTGATACTGCGGGGCGACTGCAAAACAAGTCGAACCTGATGGAAGAACTAAAGAAAGTGCGGCGCGTTGCGGAAAAAGCCGAGGGCACTGTGAATGAAGTACTTCTTGTTATTGATGCAACAACGGGACAAAATGGCCTTTCACAGGCTCGCGAGTTTGCCGCAGCTACCGATGTCACGGGTGTTGTCCTCACAAAACTCGATGGTTCAGCCAAGGGCGGCATTGTGTTCGCCATTGAGACAGAGATGGGAATACCCGTCAAACTTGTCGGTCTTGGGGAGGGTGCACACGATCTCGTGGCCTTTGACCCAGAAGAATACGTGGCAGCACTGTTCGAGTAGGCGTACGCTTCCTAGTACATGAAGCGTCTTCGTCTTTCACTTGTGGTTGTACTCGTTGCAGTTGCGGTTGCATCGTGTGCCAAGTCGGGTCCGCTCACGTTGTCGTTGGCAACATCACAAAGCCGCACCGGTGAAGTGCGGATGAATGCCGATTCATCCTTCACGGAACCCGATGCTCTGCCTGTTGAAGTCACCTACTCGGTACAGGGGACCCTGCCGTTCTTGGGTGATCGTTTGCTCGCGTGGTCAATTGGTCGACGCACAAAGCCATCGGGTGAATTAGAGAAACTGGCGTTTTCATTTGGCATCAACGGCGATGTAGAGAAAATTGACGAAAACATGTACGCAGCGACCGATGCTGACAAGACGAAGTCTGTCAACTTGTGGATCGACGATGCCGGCGGCTGGTGGTCGTACTCAAATTTTGAACAGGGGACTGGTTCTGGAGTGTCTGAACCTTCGTGTCCGCCCGGTACACGGTGTGAAGTTCCTGCACCAGAGCAAAACCTTCCACAGAATCTCATCGAGCCCGGCGACGCACTTCGTCGTACAAACCAGTACTTGTCGCGTGCCGACATGGTGCCCCTGAATTACCCATTGAAAGCAACGAAGTCCGACTACTCCACGGATGTCTTCGGCGCTCTCACATTGGGTGGGGTAGAAACCAATATCGGTGTGTCGTTTACATACGGCGAGAACGGTGTGTTGTTGTCGGCATCGGGCCCAATGATTGCCATCGCAATGGCTGGTCGCTATCCCATCGTGTCGCCAATGGAA
>CAIVDG010000210.1 GCA_903904615.1 uncultured Acidimicrobiaceae bacterium
AATGGCCATTTGAATAAGGCTTGCAGCCAATGGCGCCAGCATGGAGACCAGCAACACTGCAAATGGGTTGGGACGGTTCTCGTCGTCGCGGCCACCAGCGAACATGGTGGCGAACATGGCCATCTGGGCAATAGAGGAGATGGCTGTTGCAACAGCCGCAGCAACCGAGCCAATGAGAATGTCGCGGTTACGAACATGCATTAACTCGTGTGCCATGACGCCCTCAATTTCGTCGCGCGACATGGATTGCAGCAGGCCACGTGTTGCACACACCACTGCGTTGTTGGGACCACGTCCGGTTGCAAACGCATTGGGTTGCTCGCTGGGTGAGACTGCCACGCGTGGCATAGGGAGACCGGCGCGTTGTGAAAGGTCGCGAATCATTCCGTAGAACTCTGGGTGATCTGCCTCGGAGATGACTTGCGCTTTGGCTGACGCCAGTGCGAGTTTGTCGCTGAACCAATACGAGCCGCCCACCATCACCAGTGCGATGACAAGACCGAGCATGACGGCGCTTGAGCTTCCGCCACCAAGCAGTGATGCGACTCCAACAATCAGTCCGCCGAGTGCGGCGAGAAGGATGGTGGTCTTTGCGGTGTTCTTAAACATTGATGTCTCCTCGTTAGAAAATGTAGTTAGAACTCGAAGATGTCGCCCAGCAAACTGGACATTTTCTTCTTCTTTGGGTATTTCGC
Source organism: uncultured Acidimicrobiaceae bacterium (assembly GCA_903904615.1). Lineage (GTDB taxonomy): Bacteria > Actinomycetota > Acidimicrobiia > Acidimicrobiales > Ilumatobacteraceae > UBA2093. The sequence continues at coordinate 696 of CAIVDG010000210.1, forward strand.
ATACTTCAGGCGTTCAATTTCATCACTGTCATCATCGTCTCGACGTGATGTCCGTTCTGGACATTTCATGATGGGCCTTTCTTATTTGTTGAGGATGCGAGAAATGAATTTGCGAATTTCTTCAATCCACAAAATGGATGATGCAACCGCGATGCAGACCGCCCACTCGCTGAGGGACAGTGATGTGGTCTCGAACAGTGACTGCATGAAGGAAACGTGCGTGACACCAATCTGCAATAACAACACAGTCGCTAGTGAGATCCACAAGGACTTGTTGCTGAACAACATGCGACTGAACACAGAGGTGTTTTCGCTACGTACGTTCAAGATGTTGAAGAACTGGAAGAGAACAAACGTGTTAAAGCCCATTGTTCCGGCAACGCTTGCCACTCCGGCTTCTGCTTCGGGGCCTGGCGCCCACATAAACACCGCAAGTGTTCCAACTGCCATGACTACTGCAGCTAACCCGATGGCAGACCAGCGACGGCGCGTGAGGATGGGTTCATCTGCGGGACGTGGTGCGCGGTCCATGACGCCGGTAGCTGCTCGGTCGACTCCGAGAGCCATGGCTGGGGGTCCGTCCATGATGATGTTGACCCACAGAATTGCAATTGCAGTGAATGGTTTACGACTTGCAATGTCGAGAAGTGATGCAAGAAGAAACACGGCTGCGAAGCCCAGCGTTGTGCTCAGCTGGAATCGTACGAACTTCACGATGTTGTCGTAAATGGTGCGTCCGCGTTCCACGGCCCGAACAATGGTGGCGAAGTTGTCGTCTGTGAGAACCATGGTGGCGGCTTCTTTGGTGACTTCTGTTCCGGTGATTCCCATGGCTACGCCGATGTTTGCCTTTTTCAGTGCAGGTGCGTCATTCACGCCGTCACCCGTCATGGCGACAACATTGCCTTTGCGCTGAAGGGAAGTGACTAATCGAATTTTGTGAGACGGTGACACGCGTGCGAACACGGTGGTGGAATCAATCATGTTGTCGAGATCGTCTTCGGACAATTTCTCTAGGTCTTCGCCCGTGACGACATTTCCATAAAGACCAAGATTCGAAGCAATGGCCGCGGCAGTCACCGCATGGTCGCCGGTGATCATCTTCACGGAGATACCAGCTGCGTGTGCAGTTGTTATGGCGTCACGAGCTTCGGGACGTGGTGGGTCGATAATGCCAACGAGTGCGAGGAATGTGAGATCTTGCACCAAGGACATGGGATCTTCGTCGGACAACTCTTGCCACGACTCAAGGTCAAAATCGCGCTGAGCAACTGCAAGTACGCGAAGACCTTGAGATGCCAAGCGACTGTTGTGTGCGAGCAGTCCCGTGTAGTGGGCCGATATGTCTGCAGCTGCGCCGGTCTTGTCGATGACACGCGCTGCATAATTCAACAGAACGTCGGGTGCACCCTTCACATACAGCCGCACTACATCGCGACCTTCGTCTGTCACCATCTGGTGGAAGGTGGCCATGTACTTATGAGCACTGTCAAAGGGAATCTCGGCGACACGCGGGCGAGATGCGCGCAAGTCGGCGGGGTCAATGCCGCCTTTCATTGCAAGAACGGTGAGCGCACCTTCGGTGGGATCACCCACGAGTTCCCATTCGCCATTGTCGTTATTGACAACGGCATCATTACAAAGAGCCATCGGCAGTAACGCGGAGATGAGAACGATGGGGTCATCGCCTTTCTCGGGAATGATGCGACCGTCGGGGGAGTAACCCTCGCCCGAGACAGAGTGTGACGTCTCCATGTACACCAACTCACGCGCAGTCATTTGGTTGAGGGTGAGCGTTCCTGTCTTGTCGGAACAAATGACACTTGTGCATCCAAGCGTTTCCACACTGGCAAGACGTTTCACAATTGCGTTGTACTTGGCCATGCGAGTAACGCCAATTGCAAGAGTGACTGCGGTAACTGCTGGAAGACCTTCGGGAATGGCAGCAACTGCCAGTGCAACCGCGGTGAGAAACAAATCGCTGAGTGAATCACCAGAGATGAGGCCGATGATGAAAACCAGCGCGACGATAACGCCGGCGAGCTTTGCCAAGCTGTGCGCAAGAGTGTCAAGTTGCTTCTGAAGTGGCGATTTGTCTGATTC
>CAIVDG010000211.1 GCA_903904615.1 uncultured Acidimicrobiaceae bacterium
AGTGATTGTGCAGTGAGTACTTGAGTCGGTACAAGCGGTGTGAGGGAAAACAAGTTGAGTGCACCTACAACAACACCTTGCGCTTCAAGCGGTAACGCGTAAACAGCAACAAAGTTTTCAGCCGCCGCAAGCGGAGAGAAGTGAGGCCAACGTGTGTCGGACGAAATGTTTTCGCTACTCACTAGTTGCTTTGTCTTGCAGCAATCGCGACACGGACCTTCATCGTTCTGAACTTGAAACAAGTCGAGCACTTTTGCCGCATGGCTAGATGAGCCAATGACGTGTAGAGCATTACTTTCATCAACGAGAAGTATTCCTGCGGCAGACACGGGCAACAGTTGCACGCATTGAGCAGCCAGCACGGAAAAGACATTCACAATGCTGGCGCCGTGTGTTGCCATTTGCCCTACGTCGACAAGCGTGGCTGCAAGTTGTGCTTGACCAGTGTGTTGATCAACAGGAAGGTGTTGTTCCGGCGTAACCATGGTGTTCCTATTTCTCTAAAGATTCTTCTCGAGCGATGATGGCGCGAGCCACATCGACCAATTGACGGTGTGTTGAGAACGCGGTGCTTCGGAGACGCACCATTGCTTCCAAAATGGGAACCGAGAGTTGTTCGGACACCATTCCTGCGGCTTGTTGAACAATTGTGTGATGTTGCACATCTTGCCCTAATTCCGACAGGGCTGTGTCCAACGAGACTCCGGCAAGGTCATTCAAGATGGCTTCAAGCGCAACATCGGCGAGGACACCACCATCGAAGTATTCGCTGGGAGTGGGTGAGTGAGGTTCGGTCCAATATGCGGTGATGGCACCAAGCCTCACGGCACCCGTGTGAATAGGGAAACTAAGGACGGCACGAACTCCCGCTTTTGAGGCTTCATCGCAGAACAGTGGCCACCGTTCCTGTTCAACGTAGCCATTGGTGTCCGCCAGGATCATGGGCGTGGAGTGGCGAACTGCGGACACGGTGGGGCCGTCGCCAAGCACCATCTGGCGTTCGTCCATTTGAGAGGTCAGGGAGGAGCCCCCCGTAATGGTGGTGATGTCGTATCCCATACTGAGAACGAGTGAGCACTGTGCGGCTTTCAACACAGTGCTGGCAACAGACATGATTCGTTCGCCAAGACTGAGAGAGTCGGCATCTTCGTACAGCGCGTGTGCGAGCTCGGTGCGTCTATCTGCAGGCACAAGAGTTCGCTTTCACCCCTGCAACCTACTTGCGTTGGTGCTTCGGTCTTGTGACTGTGTTTGACATTAGGTACAAGAATTACGATGAGAGAAATACAAAGGGGGGCACCATGGGAAAGTACGAGGACATTCGTCCAGGATCAACAATGGCCGAGAACACTCCGGTGTATCCGCCACTTCCAACGGCACCAGCCGGAACACCAAACATCGTGTTCTGTGTTTTCGACGACGTCGGTTTCTCGGACTTTGGTTGTTACGGAAGTGAAATTGCAACCCCAAACATCGATCGGTTGGCTTCTGGCGGTCTCAGGTACTCCAATTTCCATACCACTTCATTGTGTTCGCCAACTCGTGCCTCCCTCTTAAGTGGAATGAACCATCACGCAGTAGGGATGGGTTCGTTGGCCAACTACGACTACGGGTTCGAGGGCTATCGAGGTCACATCCGCAAAGATGCTGCATTGCTCCCCGAAGTATTGCGTCCTCTTGGGTTTAACTCTTGGGCAGTAGGGAAGTGGCATCTCACACCTATGCATCACATCGGACCAGCTGGTCCGTTCGACTTGTGGCCAACCCAACGCGGTTTTGATCGTTACTACGGGTTCATGGATGGTGCGATGAATCAGTGGGATCCATTTCTTACAGAAGACAACCACCACATTGCTAAGCCCGACAAAGAGGGGTATCACCTCACTGAAGACTTAGTAGACAAATCGATTTCGTTAATTGCAAACCAGAAGAGTCTTGCTCCGAACAAACCGTTCTTCTTGTACCTGGCGTTTGGCGCTGGTCACTCACCACATCATGTTCGTAAAGAACTCATCGATGCGTACGTTCCCATTTTTGAAAAGGGTTGGGACATTACGCGTGACGAACGCATTGCACGGCAGAAGGAAATGGGTCTCATTCCGCAAGACACTGTGTTGCCTCCACGTAACCCGGGCGTTCGCGCATGGGATGAACTGTCGGGTGATGAGAAGCGTCTCTATGTTCGGTTCCAAGCCGCGTATGCAGCAATGCTGACACACACCGATGAGCAGATTGGCAGACTCATTGTCGCTCTAGAGATGGTCGGCCAGATGACCAACACCATCTTTATGGTGATGAGCGACAACGGAGCATCACAAGAAGGAACTGTTAATGGCACGTTGAATCAGGGTCGTTACTTTGAAAGAACCAAGTTCAATCTTGACGACACACTCCGCTACATCGATGAGATTGGTGAAACGCAGTGGTTCAACAACTACCCACTGGGGTGGGCCATGGCGGGCAACACACCATGCAAGTTCTACAAACAAAACACCCACGGTGGTGGTGTGCGCGACCCGTTAGTTCTGCATTGGCCTGAAGGATTCCCTAAAGAATCCGCAGGAACAATTCGTCATCAGTTCCACCATGTGTCAGACCTTGCGCCCACCATGCTGGAAGTCATTGGTGTGGAGAAGCCGCAGGAACTGGGCGGAGTGCAACAAATGACCATGCATGGCACATCAATGAGGTACACCTTCGATAACCCTGCTGAACCAACACGCAAGAAAGTGCAACATTTTGAAATGTTGGGGCACCGCGGTCTTGTCATGGACGGTTGGAAAGCAGTGGCTATGCACAAGTACCGCACATCACTTGATGAAGACGAGTGGGAGTTGTACAACCTCAACGAAGATTTCTCCGAGGCACATAACCTTGCGGAAAAGCATCCGGACAAACTTCGCGAACTTGTTGCTGTGTGGTGGGAAGAAGCTGCAAAGTACAAAGTGTTGCCCATTGAAGATGGCTTGAAGTCGCCGAACAAGAGACCAGTCGAACGTTTCTACAGACTGTGGCCAGGCACTGAACGTATTCCCTCGGACAACTCACCACAGTTGATGAACACCAGTCACCGCATTACTGCACACATCGTTGTGCCACAGGGCGGGTGTGAAGGCGTCATCTATAAAGATGGAGACCAATGGGGTGGCTACTCCATGTTTATTCAGAATGGCGAAGTCTGTTATCGCTACCACTTCCCGCAAGAACCACACGACATTCGCACCAAAGTGAATCTCACACCTGGTGAACACACCATCACGTGGGAGTTCTTGAAGACAACAAGAACCGGTGGAACAGGGACACTGCATTTCGACGAGCAACTCATTGGTGAGGTTGAGATTCCGCAGATGATTCGCGGATGGATGCCATTCAACGGAATGGATGTGGGTTGCGATAACGGCTCTCGCGTGTCGCCTTCGTATGTATCGCCGTTCCGCTTCACGGGTCAGATTCGCTTCATCGATGTTGAATTGCTCAGCACCAAGCCGGGGCCAGACTCCAAGGTTCATCACGATTCGGAAATGGGCAAGCAGTAGTTCCCCATTATCAACAGGGTTAGAGTGGCGAGATGAAGCGTCGTCTCGTTCTTGCCGTCTCTCTTCTTGCCGCGCTGTGTGCAGTTCCGCTTGCCGGACCAGTGTCCACAGTGAAGGCAAATCCGGTTGGTGTCTACGTCTACAACACGACACTTGTTGCTAACAAGGGCCTTCAGTTCTGTGCGCCAGGTGTTGTAAAGGGTTGTATCGATTCCATCACTGTGAACGGAGTCCAACTCACTCAGGTGAATTCACCCAGTCTCGCGTCGTATCAAATAGGCGGCGGCCTCTACGGCGGCCCGTGTCGCTTCGTAGACACCACAGTGTCTCAGTGTGAGTTCCCTTACCTTGTGCTCTTCCCGTACGCGCATGTGCTTGGGCCAAATGCATCGTTGGGTGACGTGGTTATCAATTTCCGCCGACAAGCAACGGAGCATCCCACCTCTGCAGTGAACGCTGTCATTGTGAACGGATCACTTCAATCGTTTTCACCGGCTGCACCAGGTCTGCGTGATGTTGCAAGCATTTCTGCGCGTGCAGTTGAGGTTCATTCAGCGTCTACTGGTTACTGCATTGGCTGGGTGAGCGAGATAGACGGTTGTGTCATCGGTGAGACAGGAACATCAAAGGTCACAAACAGATTGTCAATGTTGTTGCTGCCCGCAATGCGTAGTTCCATTGTTCCTCCGGACAAAGCTGATGAAACATGTCGTCAGATTGACATCTCAAATGCATGCATCATCAATGTGTTTGATGAAACCAGTAGAGGCGGATGGGTTGATACCGATGCATCCGTCTTCGGCCTTACTTCTACCGATCGATATACGGGCGCAGCACAGTTAAAGATTGCTGGGCCGCATTACAAGTTCCCTGTCAATGGGTCGAGCGAATTGAACCAATCGTATTTTCGAATGTTTCTGCCGAAGGCATACCTTGACGTGTCATTTGGATTGACACCATCTCAAGCGAACGCCACGTCTCTACCGGTGAAGAGAACCGCAGGGAACGGATCCACAGTTCCTGTTACCCAATACATCCCAAGCGCTGATGGTCTATTGGTGTCATCAACTGGAATTGGTTTCTCTACGCCCATAATGTCTGTGCAGCGAATTCTTACTGTGAAGCGCAACCAGAAAGTGACTGCGACGACACTATTAAAGGCAGCCGGCGTGTATCAATCATTGAAGTTTGGAAAAGCGACGGTACAAGTCAGTTCGAAAAACGGCATGAAGTACTCCGCAAAGCGTTACCAATTTACAAAAGTTCGAACGCTGACTGTCACAATCAAGTACCGCTCTACAAAGTTGGCTATCTCTGAACGCAGGCTGACGGTAAACGTCGTCAGGTAAAAACAAAAGAGCCGGCCGAGGCATAGCCCCGACCGACTCAATTGTTTGGCGTGTTCTTACAGGGCTGAAAGATCGACCGATGGTGGAACGATCACTGCGTCGATGACATGGATGACGCCATTTGATGCAGGGATGTCTGTTGAAGTCACGTTGGCAGCGTTTACCATCACGCCACCATCAGTGGTGACAGCAAATGTAGAACCTTCAAGACTTGTCACATCACCAGCCATCACGTCAGCTGCCATCACCTTTGCGGCCACCACGTGGTAGGTCAGAATCTTGATAAGAACAGCCTTGTTCTCTGGAAGCAGCAACTTCTCTAGAAGACCTGCGGGCAATGCTTCGAATGCCGCATTCGTTGGAGCGAACACTGTGAGAGGGCCTTCACCCGATAATGCCTCACCGAGGTCGGCTGCGGTAATTGCTGCAACGAGTGTTGAGAAGTCGGCATTGTCTTGTGCAACTTCCACGATTGTTCCGGGCATTTGAGACATTTCAGTGGTGTCGGATGCTGGAACAGTTGTGTCTGCAGTTGAACCG
>CAIVDG010000212.1 GCA_903904615.1 uncultured Acidimicrobiaceae bacterium
ACTTTGATGCCACATTCAGAACCACGGTTGATCTCTACAGTCTGCGAGAAATTTGACGGTGATTGACCCACAACTTGCGCTGTACACGACGAGATTCCGGCAAGCGTTGGAAGCCCGTTCAAAGCGAGCAATTCTTGTGCTTCACGAACAGTTGCGATTGCGGCAATGTTTGCGCCTTGGCCATAGGCAACCAGGTCTCGCAAACGACGATTTTCGTCTACCACCTCGTTGTAATTCGTAATTCCATTCCATGCATTTTGGACAGGACGCGTGACAACACGCGTTGCACTTTCTATAGGGCGAAAGATGCTTCCAAACGCGGATCGCGCACCATTAACGACTGAACTTCCACGGAGATCGAGCGTGATTAAGAGAACAGACGTGAGCGTGAGCAGAAGTATTGCTCGGCGCCGTGTGAAGGATGAGCCCGCCACAGAGATACGACTACGACTGATCGAGTCCTGGAGAGGACATCATTCCGCGCATCGCTTCAATGTTTTCGAGTGCGCGACCCGAACCAATTGCGACTGCGTACAACGGATCTGGAGCGACGTAACAGGGCATGCCGGTCTCGTGATGAATTCTCTGCGTGAGACCTGTGAGCAACGCACCGCCACCAGATAGATAGATGCCTCTATCCATGATGTCGGCCGCAAGCTCTGGCGGGGTTCTGTCGAGAGTTGACTTCATAGCGTCAATGATTGCAGCAACTGGCTCGGCAATGGCGTCGCGCACCTGGTCAGAAGTGATCTCAATTGTTCGTGGAAGACCCGACACCGTGTCGCGTCCGCCAACGTCTGCAGTGAGTTCTTGGGAAAGCGGCCACGCTGACGCCATTTGAATTTTCACTTCTTCAGCGGTGTTCACACCAATATCGAGTCCAAATTCAGAACGAATGTAGGCAACGATGGCTTCATCAAGTTCATCGCCAGCGACACGAACACTTTGGGCCACCACGATTCCACCCAACGAAATAACGGCAACCTCAGTTGTGCCGCCACCAATGTCAACAATCATGTTTCCACTTGGCTCGTGAACAGGAAGATCGGCACCGATTGCCGCTGCCATAGGTTCTTCAATGATGTGCACTGGACGACGTGCGCCTGCATATTCGGCGGCATCTTGAACAGCGCGTTGTTCCACTCCGGTGATTCCAGAAGGAACACAGATAACCATTCGCGGCTTGCTCCAGCGACTGGTGGTGATTCGCTGAATGAAGTAACGCAACATTTTCTCGCACACATCGAAGTCGGCGATAACTCCATCTTTCAATGGGCGAATCACTTCTATGTTCTTGGGCGTACGGCCCAACATTCGCTTTGCTTCCCAACCCACAGCAACGGGGCGACCATCACGCATGTCGATAGCGACAACTGATGGCTCGTTCAAGACAACGCCCTGCCCACGTACGTACACCAAAGTGTTTGCAGTGCCAAGGTCGATAGCTATGTCACGACCTATGGCCAAAGGGTTATTGCGACTCATGAGTAATTCTCCCCGACCACCTAGCGAACTAGGTGACCTGTGGAAATGGTAACGACCCTCGCCTTAGAGGGCGGGGAAGAAGATTCCCAATTCTCGTGCGGCTGAATCGGCCGAGTCACTGCCGTGAACAAGGTTCTC
>CAIVDG010000213.1 GCA_903904615.1 uncultured Acidimicrobiaceae bacterium
CCACTCATGAGCAATGCTGCTGAGATTCCTGTCGACAATGAGATACGACATTGATGACAGGACAGGTTCTCTTCGGGCTTCCATTGACGCCGTGATTGGTTGAGTGACACTTCGCAAGAACAGATAACCAGTGAGATTGATCACGATGACGTTGCGGTTACAGATCGTTGCCCCCATCAGATATATGCCATTTGACGTCGCCAATGTTGGTTTACATCCGAACTCTGCGACTTGTTCTTGAATGTATTTTTGAGTGCGACCAATGATGATGGCAATCTGCACCGTTCCCGAGTTATACGGAACGGACAAGAAAGCACGCGCTTGGTGAAATGCATCGATGGCCAAAGACACTGTTGGAGATCCTGCTACCGAAGGTTCAATGCGCCAGTTGAGAAGGTTGGTCGGTGGAGGACTCGCCGACTCCCACGTATCTGCAATTCGTTGCATGCGAGCGATGATGTCAACTTCACTTTGTGACAGACGAACTCGGACTCGTTGTGCTGAGTACCCATAGTATGGGCGAAAACTCACAACGCGAGTCGGATTAAGCGACGTTGGTCTTTCCAGTGCGATGACAGCAGCATTGGCGTGGGTACCAAAAGTTGTCGATATGACAAGAGTTAGCGCTAACGCAATCAGGCGAGTTTTCACACTGTGACCATAAAGTGCTGACGAGAGAAAGTAAGAGAGAAATCTCACCTTTATTCCCAGACGGCGAGATAGGTACCTTCGTTCATTGAGCATTGTCGCGTGCACGGTTATGTTGACGTTGCGCGATGAAGTTCATCGCGACTGCATCCCAGAAAACAGATGCATGACGTAAACACATAGCGAGACCCCGGACCATTGGTTGAGCTTCCTCCACTTGATGGGAAGACCCAATGACAACCACTCATGATTCCTCGCAAAAACTCTTGCGTCTCTTGCTTTTTGTAATGACTGCAGCATCAGTCATTCTTGTTGGCCGATGGGATTCTCCACTTCAAGCATCGGTGAAACCCGCAGCCGGTTTAGAGCAGTGTGCAAACTTGGGCACAACGTGCGATTCAACGCATGCCTCTCAGTGGCAGACCGGAAACCTGGGTTCGAGCAATTCAGAGTATGCAGAGGGCGAGTCGGTTCCGTATCGTGCGATGTTCACCAATCTCACTTCAGGGAAAACCTATAAAGCGGTTCTTGAATGGGACTCCACTGCGTCGGGATCTCACGCCATTGACTACATCACGTCGTTTGATCGAACCGAGACAACAGCGGCACCGTGCGCTGGCATGTCGTGTTCTCCTGGTGTGGCAACTCTTCCCATCCCGCTCGATACTCGTGTATCAACTGCCGGCGTGACACAACTTGGTTCTCAAGTCATCACGGCCTTTGGTGCAACTTTTCCAGCATCGGGAGCAGTTGTTGCGAACACAGGAAATCTCTGTGGCACTGCGTCATGCACCATCTCTTCGAATCCCAGTGCGTACTCATTCGCGGGAACCTATGCAACCAGCAGTCAGACAGGAATCAGCGTGTACTTCACTGCTACAGGTTCTACAACAGTTCTTGCATGGGGTGGCCACATTGCGTCTCGCATTGATTGGGGCGCTGGAAAATCAGCTGCCGCGATTCCGGGTTCTCCGTATCACATGCGCATTATTGATTTGACGTGTTCCAACGTGGACAACTGCAGTTCTGGAAACATGGACCGTTCCATGAGTAGCGGTGCTGTCACGGTTCCTTCGTCCATCACCATCGTGAAGCAAGCAACCCCAGAAGGTGCAACACAGTTCAGCTTCACTGGCTCACCAGCACCATTAAGCAACTTCACTTTGACTGACGATGGAACAAGTGCAAATACTCGTGTTTTCAGCGGAATTACTGCATTCGGAACATACACAGTGACAGAGGGATCTACCAGCGCATGGGGCCTCGACAGGGTGTCGTGCAGCATTGCGAATCAGACAACTGGGTCTACCTCTGTAAATGGAAGTGCGGCAAGTATCACGCTTGGTGAAGGCGAAGATGTGACTTGCACATTCTTCAACTCACCACTTCCTGCTCCAGCGTTGTCGCTAACAAAGACGGCAGATGTGGAGAATTACTCTGGTGTTGGTCAGTTGATTACTTATACCTATGTCATTAAGAACACTGGCAATGTGGCTATTGGGCCAGTTCAGTTCACCATCGATGACGACAAGATCAACGGCGGTGCGCCGTTTGCCTGTGGACCTGCGGCCAGCACGCTTGCGGTAGAGGCCACGTTGCAGTGCACCGCGGTGTACACAACATCTTCGGGAGATATCGATACATCGGTAACCAATACGGCGTTTGCGGCAGCGGGAGAAGTTGTGTCTTCAACACGACAAGTCACCGTTCCATACGTTTCAACCACCACCACCATCGCTCCCGCTCCAGCGCTGTCAGTAACAAAGACGGCAGATGTGGAGAATTACTCTGGTGTTGGTCAGTTGATTACGTATACCTACGTCATTCAAAACACTGGAAATGTGGCCATTGGGCCAGTTCAGTTCACCATCGATGACGACAAGATCAACGGCGGTGCACCGTTTGCCTGTGGACCTGCGGCTAGCACGCTTGCGGTAGAGGCCACGTTGCAGTGCACCGCGGTGTATACAACAGTGACCGGAGACCTTGAGGGTTCTGTGACCAATACTGCGTTTGCGGCAGCGGGAGAAGTTGTCTCGTCGTCGAAGCAGGTGACGGTTCCGTTCGTGTCCACCACGACATCAAGTACCACATCTACAACGACCACGACAACTACGACAACCACCACCACATTGGCCCCTACAACAACTGTTGCGCCAACGACCACTTTGCCCGTTGAGCTTCAGGTGGTGACACCCGATAACCCAACAGGTACTGAGGATGTATTGGATGTGTTGTTCCCGGAGGATCTTCCAGTAGCTGGTACATCGTTGGGTTTCATGAGCATTCTCGCTGGAGTTCTGCTTCTCGGTGGAGTGGCAAGCATGACTGTCTCATCGAATCGTCGCTCACGTCGACGCACGCGGGGAGGTAAGTAGATGGAAGCGCTTCTTGAAGCTCCCGCTGGTGTGACCTCACTTCGAGTCTCCCCCCTGCATCCGTCCGCCGGGGAAACACCATCATTTGTGGTGCTCAGCACGTATCCGCCCACACAATGTGGGCTTGCCACCTTCGCAGCTTCGCTGTATCGCGGTCTGAAAGATGTTGGTGCCTCGCGAGTCGGTGTCATTCGAGTGTCTGATGACCCGAACGATGTGCCATCTAAGGAAGTGGTGGGAATCTTGCGATCCCAGTCTGCTCGATCACGACTTGAAGTTGCCCGACTCATTAATTCTTACGATGTGCTGTTTTTACAGCACGAGTTCGGAATCTTTGGGGGTACTGACGGTTCAGAAGTCTTAGAGCTTCTTGATGATGTGCACATTCCCGTTGTTGTCACAATGCACACAGTGCCGCTTGCACCCACGGCGAGTCAACGAAAGGTGTTCGAGGAACTTGCTCGGCGTGCTGACGCTCTTGTTGCGATGACGAACATCGCTCATGACCGGTGTGTGAACACTTTCAAGGAATCATCTGCAAAGGTGGTCACTATTCCGCACGGTGCAACAGTTCCTGTTGGATCCGCACTACCACTCTCAGACGGCGTGTCGCTCTTGACATGGGGCCTACTGGGCCCAGGCAAGGGAATTGAATGGGTGATTGATGCGCTTGCAATGGTGCCTGAATTACACGACAAAGTTCATTACACAGTTGCCGGTCAGACGCATCCGAAGATTCGCGCAAATGATGGCGAGAGTTACAGGGACATGTTGAAACGTCGGGCGCACTTGTTGGGTGTCTCATCACTCATCACCTTTGATGATCAATATCGCAGTCTGGATTCTTTGCTTGAGTTGGTGAATCAATCCACCTGTGTGGTGTTGCCCTATGACTCCGACGACCAGATTACGTCTGGAGTCCTTGTTGACGCGGTGTCTGCAGGGCGACCAGTGATTGCCACGGCGTTTCCTCATGCAGATGAACTTCTGGCCACAGGGGCGGGGATTGTTGTTCCACACAGAGATCCGGTGTCATTGGCCCATGCCATCCGTCGGGTTGCGCACAATAGAGAAGCCGTCACTCAGATGGCAGAGGCAACAGTGCCAATTGCAGCAGAACATCGCTGGTCGGCTGTGGCGGCGAAGTATGTAGATCTAGGGGTGCGGGTACTCATTGGAGAGCGGGTCGCATCATGATGGCGGTTCATGAGCCCAAGCAACGAACTGGCCTTCGTCACCTCGTTCGCATGACCGATGATCGAGGAATCATTGAGCACGCACGAGGCGCTCATCCTCGTTTTCACACCGGATATTGCGTTGATGACAATGCGCGGCTTCTCATCGTTGCTGTTCGAGACAAAAACGAATCTCAAGAATCTGCAACGCTCGCTCGCATTGGGGCTCGTTTCCTACTTGATGCACAACGTCGTGACGGACATACGCACAATCGCATGAGCTTTGAGCGAATGTGGCAGGACACAGCGACCACTGACGATTGTTGGGGTCGCGCTTTGTGGGGATTTGGTGAAGCTGTGCTTCATTCTCAAGACATGGAAGTAAAGAACCGCTGTTATGACGGCTTTGATGTTGGGTCGCTCGCGCGTTCCAACACCTTGCGGTCGATGTGTTTTGCTGCACTTGGCGCAGCATCCGTCTTAGAAGTAGATGAACGAAACCGCGGAGCTTTCGCGCTTCTTGAAGACATCCGGGCCATGTTGGCCTTTCACCCCAACGGTCACGGCAGTTGGCAGTGGGTAGAACCGCGGCTCACGTATGCGAATGCAGTGATACCAGAAGCGATGATTGCATGTGGCTATGCGTTGGGTGACAACGCATTAGTCACGCGCGGACTTGACCTACTGCGATGGTTGGTGGAGAAAGAGACAATGAACGATCACTTGTCTGTAACACCAGTAGGTGGCCGCGGACCACTCGATCACGCTCCGCAGTTCGACCAACAGCCCATTGAAGTGGCAGCTCTTGCCGACGCTGCGATGAGGGCAGGTTCAGTAAGTGGTGCCGATGAGTGGGATGAGGTTGTCCATATGGCTGGCAATTGGTTCTTGGGGAACAACGACACGGGTCTCTCCATGATTGATCTTGAACATGGCGGTGGTTACGACGGTCTGCATGAGCATGGAGTGAATGTGAATCAAGGTGCAGAGTCCACCTTGGCAATGCTTTCCACCATGCAGCACAGATCGGCAATGTGGCTTGTGTGATTGATGCTCGAAGCCATGATCCATTGGTGCAGAGGTCGTTGCATCGGTTAATGCCGGACCCAACTCGGGTGATTTCGCGATTGTTTGTTGCGGGACAAGAGGACTACGGGGCAACTCAATCACGTGCTACACAAGTTCTTGACCGTGTTCTGGCTTTGTCAGAAGACGATGTGTGCCGAGCGTTAGATGATGTGTACAACCGTTTTATTGAGCGCCATGAAGACCTCACTGAGGAACTTGAGCGTCATGCGCATCGAATGGCGAACCGTGTACAGCCTGGACTCATTCTGTCTCAAGAGCGATGGCGCCTGATTGGCGCCATCTTTACTCACGAGTTCTCCATTGAGGCCTCTGCACTGACGAATCCGTCAATCGTTGTTCACCCCAATCAAGAAGGCGTAGATGATGGGTCTCTTCGATTTGTGATGAGTGTTCGAGGGATTGGTGAAGGACATAGATCGTCTATTGGTTTTCGGTCCGGCGTTGTGGCCGCAGATGGCGAGATACAGATGGATTCACCTGGTGAGCACCCAACTATTGGAACCCATTGGGAACCGATGTTGGAGCAAATCAACTTTCGCGGGCTGCTGGAAGAACTAGACGACATGGGGGAGAACGCTGGTTTTGTTCTCGGTCAGTTAGGCGCAACGTTTACGCTCACCGAACTTAATGATGTTCTTTTCCGCTTTCTCGACGACCGTGATTCATTTCGAAATGCAGATGCAACAGTGCATCACTTTCGCATGATTGCAGAGCGCAATTACTCTGTCACGTTCTCTGCCGACAAAGACATCTCAGAACGTATTTTGTGGCCTGTGTCGTACGCGGAATGGCGCGGAATGGAAGATGCACGATTAGTTCGTTTTATTCATGATGACGGATCGGTGAAGTACTACGCAACGTACACAGCGTTCGATGGTGTTGGTATCTCGCAACAACTGTTGTCAACAGATGATTTTCTTGCCTTTGAGACGCATCCCATTTCTGGGCGTGCCGCACGAGGGAAGGGGATGGCACTGTTTCCACGCAAGATTGGCGGCATGTACGTGGCTATGTCACGCGCAGATCACGAGACCAACTCGGTGGCCTTCTCGGATCACCTGGATTACTGGAATGCATCGATGACGGTGCAAATTCCCACGCGCCCATGGGAGTTAATTCAGATGGGGAATGCGGGTTCACCCATAGAGACGGAAGCGGGCTGGCTGCTCATTACGCACGCAGTGGGGCCAATGCGCACATATTGCCTGGGTGCAGCATTGCTAGACCTAGACGACCCAGCTCGCGTGATTGGTTGTTTGGAAGAACCATTATTGAGTCCACGCGACGATGAACGTGATGGGTATGTACCGAACGTTGTGTACTCATGTGGCGCAATGGTGCACGGTGACATTTTGGTTTTGCCGTATGGAATTTCTGATCAACACATTGGAATCGGTACTGCGCGAATATCGGAGATACTGACTCGACTCGTTGAGTAGTAGACAAGCAAAAGCCGGGGCAGTGATGCCCCGGCTTCGCTTCGACAGTGGTGAAGGGGTTTAGCCCTGAATTAGTCCACCAACAATTTGAAGTGGGAACTGGGCGCCATCTGCAGCAGAGACTGCAAAGATGAACAATGCGCCACCGGCCATAGAGATGTTCTTCAAGAAGCCAATCATTTCGATTTGCTTCGAGGCTTCGTCTGCATTCCAGTAGTCGTGCATTTTCACGGCCATGAGCATAAGCAAGACTGCAAGAGCGATTGCTCCGATGTCGGTCCAGACGCCCAAGATGACCGACAGGCCACCCAGAAGCATGATGACGCCCGATAACTGCACGGACAGTTTTGGCATAGGAACTTTTTTGAATTGTGCGTAGCCGGTCATTGCATCGGCCTGCTTCAGGTGATTAATGCCTGAGCCAAGGAACATGAATGCAAAGAGGACTCTTGCGATGAGAAGGACGATGTCCATGATGTCTCACTTTCACTAGGGGTAGTTGAGGACTCAACCATATAACGATATGGTTGCGATAGCAATCATTCTCACCTCCCGAATAGGTTCACCAATATGGCAACACAGTGGCTTTCACCTGCAGAAATGGCTGCATGGCGTACATACATAGAGACCACGGGTGACCTCATGCGTGCCATCGAGAGAGATCTGGCTCCGTTCGGCCTTGATCGCGGTGATTATCAGTTGCTGGCCATGTTGTCTGAAGCGCCAGGTCAACGCTTACGTTTGTGTGACCTGGCAGACAGCCTTCGCCTAACGCGCAGTGGATTGACTCGTCGCATGGAAGGTGTACTGAAAAAGAAACTGGTTGCTCGCGTTCAGTCCGATGAGGATGGTCGCGTTGCATACGCGCACATCACACCAAAAGGGTTCGACTTGTTGAAGACCGCGGCCCCCAAACACCTTGAGAGTGTTCGTCGACTAATGGTGGATCTATTGACGCCTACAGAAATAAAAGCTGTGGCATCTGCGTTTGGGAAGATCTCGGCGAATCTCGGCGCACAACAGCCTTAGCTGGCGAGTGCTTCCTTTGCGGCCTGAATACCGGCTACCAAGGCATCGCGCTCTGCGTCGTTCAATGTGCCGTAAGCAGATTCAACAATTGCATCGGTCAGGTGTTCGGCTTCTGCCATCTTTGCCTTGACAGCGTCGTCGATCACTGGCATCTCGTCCTCGGAGTAACCGAACTGCTTCCACATGTCGGGGCGCTTTGATGCATGTGCAACTTTGCCATCGAGACCAACTGCACGCAGCGCAATCAAGTGAGCACTTCCGCGGAATTCACGAAGGATGGCGATGAGTTGCATTGCTCGGCCTGCTGCATCGGAGGCAAGGGATTCGGTACGCATTGCGGCATACAACCCGAGGCCCTCTGGGTTTGCTGAATTGTTCACCTTGTCCATTGCTGCAACAAATGCATCGAGGTTGGTCAGCGAAGAGAGTTTTGCTCGACCAAGATTTGCCGCTGCCTGCATGTGGGCAGTGCCTGCCTTGCGCGGTTCACACTTTGCGCACGCGGCATCCCACACGCTCTTCACGAGCGCGGGGCTGAAGTATCCGAATGCTGCAGCAACTGCGGCGGAGTCGGTGTTACCCAACTGGCCACCACGACCCTGAACATAAAACTCCATTCCGCCAAGACCGAGTTCTTTACCAAGTGCTGCGGTTTCGGGAATGAAATAGAAGGCGGAGCCCAAGGCACCAATGGTGGGGCACACTGCGTCGAGAAGTTCTTTGTTATTCATATGTGGGCACAGTACCGAACCTTCGGCGACCTACAGTCATTGGAATGTCTTCTTCGGCAACAGGTGCGTCTCGGCGAGCAACCTCTGTGGCCCCCGCACTGTTTGTGGTGCTGTGGAGCACTGGGTTCATCGTTGCCCGGTACGGCACGAAAGACGCGGGTCCGCTCACTTTTTTGGCCATCCGTACAGCAATCGCGGCGGTCATTCTGTTTGGCCTCGCGCGTCTGATGGGCGAAGAGAAACTGTCACGCGACCAGATGCGAACCCAATGGATTGTGGGCGCAGGCATTCACGCCATGTATCTGGGTGGAGTGTTTCTGGCTATCGACCACGGTCTTCCCTCTGGCGTCAGCGCACTCATCGCTGCATTGCACCCGGTTCTCACCACTGTGCTCGGACGTGTGGTGCTGGGTGAAAATCTAAATGTGCGTCGCGGAGTTGGCGTTGCCCTTGGCTGCATTGGCGTGGTTGCAGTGGTGGTGGAACGCGGTGGTGCATCCGATGGGGTCAGCACTCTCGCTCTCGTCGCAATGGGAATTGCAGTGATCGGAATGTCGGGCGGAACTCTGATTCAGCGGAAGTCCGCAGTGGGTGTTCCGTTACTTGGCGGAACTGCATGGCAATACGCAGTCACCACTGTCATTTTGGGAATTGGTGCCGTGGTTTTCGAAGGATGGGAATTTACTGTCACCGCCCGCAGCCTTTGGTCTTTGGCGTGGGCGGTAGGCGTGTTGTCGCTTGCAGCAATTCTCATCATGTTGTGGCTGTTGCACAGGCAAGCCGCATCGCAAGTGAGCAGTTTGTTTTTTCTTACTCCGGCGCTGTCCACCGTTGAAGGCGCAATTTTGTTTGGAGAAAAACTTGGTGTGTTGTCGGTTGTAGGGCTGGTGGTTGCTATCGCCGGTGTGTGGCTTGCAACGTCAACGAGGTCTACTTCTCTACAAACGTGAGGTCTGGGCCAATAACAATTTCACCCGAGAAATGCTCTGCGGCCATTGCGTGCCATTCAGCTTCGCCACCAGGTTGGATAGCGGGAACGAAGTGAGTAAGCACCAGTGATTTCACATTGCACTTAGTTGCGGTTTGCGCAGCTTGTTGCACTGTTGAGTGATAATCGATGATGTCAAGAAAGCGCTCACCTGTAGGCACCAGCGGAGCGAAAGCGCGCACTTGATCTTCGCGAATAACTGTTTGCACGTAGAAGTCCGCGTCTTGGCACATCTCGTAGAGCCCGTCACACGGAATGGTGTCGCCTGCCAACGCAGCAACAACTCCGGCGTGCTCAAAACGGAAACCAATTGTCGGCGCAACAGGTCGGTGGTCTGTCGCGTGAACAGAAATCTTCACTTCTCCAATGGAGAATGTGTGGCCGGCCTCAATCTCGTGCACTTCAACTTTCATTCCACCAGCAGCGCGAAGGTCGTCGTGGTGGTCTAGGCGGTAGCTCTCGTCTTGCGACAACATGGCGAGCAGACCGTCAATCATCTTCTTGGTGCCAATTGGGCCGTAGATAGGAAGTGGTGTTGCGGCCGGAGATGAAATCCAACGGGTCGTAATGACGTCGTTCAAGTCGCAAATGTGATCGCTGTGAAGATGGGTGAGAAACACTGCGCCGACGAAGGGGAGTGGTACGCCCGCTCCGAGTAAGCGAGGAACGACCGAACGACCCGCATCGACCAAGATGAACTGGTTGTCCGCTTGAACCAGAGTGGATGGGCCGGCGCACGTGACGCTAGGAAGTGGGCTGCCGGTACCGAGTAATGTGATCTTCATACATGCAACCTAACGGGTGCGATGAGACGGAAAACTGAACACGGACCATTCGGTCCGATGAGTTAGCGCCCGCGAGGCTTAAACAGATCGCGAACGAGTGGCTCGAAATGCGAGAGCGGTGCGCTCTTGTAGTCGGCGTCGAATGCTGGTGAGTCGTATTTGGCGCAGAACTCTTCGGTGTATTCGAAGTATTCGTGCCCGCGGAATTGCTCGCGTGCGTTCTTGTCGAGACCGATGTAATCCCAGAAGTAGTAGCCCTGGAAGATGCCGTGGTTCTTCACCATCCACCAGTTCTTTTCTGAAACGAATGGCTTCAAGATGCCAGCAGCAATTTCTGGGTGATTGAACGGCGCAAGGTTGTCGCCAATGTCGTGAATGAGGGCGCACACGATGTATTCAGCATCGCGACCATCGGCTTCTGCACGCGTTGCTGTTTGTAAGCAATGCTCAAGTCGGTTGACAGGGAAGCCGCCTTGATCGTCTTCGAGGTAGCGAAGCTGTTCGAGTACGCGGTCGGCAACCATTGCTTGGGTGTCTTGCAAACACACCATGATGTTTTGCCACTCTTCTTTTGTGGACTCTTCAAATGACTTGAAAGTTGCTCGCTCCATGGTGTCCCCCTTGACGGCGTGTACTCAAAAGTTACTACCCGCGGAGCGGCGTGTCAGCGGCGAGAGCGCAAGACGGACACCGTTGAGCCCAGGGCCATGTTCTGGAAGACCCATTTGGCGTCGGTGACTCGCATACGGATGCATCCGTGAGAGGAGGGGGCGATTCCGAGCGGGGTGTAGAACGGCACTTCGCCCGATTTGGTGACGGTGTAGGGGATGCCGTGAAAGCCGATGTTGCCGCCCTCGCGACCAACAGTGAAGCGCGTCATGAAGCGCATGCGTTCCCGAGGGTTTGGGGTGTAGAAGGTTTGCGCCGACTTTGAGAACACTTTGAACACGCCAACAGGGGTTTGGTCGTCGACGCCAGTAGAGACCGGCAGCGTGGCGATGAGGCGACGATTTTTGTTATAGAAGTACGCACGTTGTTCGTCGAGGACAATGCGTGCGAATGCGATGTTGACTCGCTTGCGTTGTGGCGGCGACACCGCAGGTAACGATGACGTGGTTGTGGTGGGTGCATCGGTCGTTGACGGAACCGTGTCAGGAATTGTTGTGTCGGTGGCGCGTGCGTACGACACGGGCAGAACAAAACTTGCAAGAAGCAATCCAGTAACGATGCGGGCGGGGTGTTTCATCGTGAGTGCAAGGCTAACTGTGTTGCCTATGCAAGTGGGGTCAATGGTTACGCAGTGGCGGTATCGAGTGCTTCGGCCAGTGTGTTCCACGACAACACTGCGCACTTGATGCGAACGGGGAACTTCACCACGCCTTGCAATGCTTCAAGATCGCCAAGCGGTGCAGATGTGTCGGGCTCTGGTCCGCCTTCATCGATAGACATCATGTGTTTGAAGCGAGAGATAAGCGCACGCACATCGGCGATGGGTTTGCCCTTCACAGCCGCGCTCATCATGGATGCAGAGCTTTGGCTAATGGAACACCCTTGGCCACCAATTTTGATGTCGGAGACAATGCCGTCAGTCACTGCGAGGTACACCTCGATCTCGTCGCCGCACAATGGGTTGTGTCCCTCGGTTCGTACCGCAGGCGGTTCAAGAGCGCCGCGGTTACGTGGGCTCTTGTAGTGATCGAGAATGATTTCGCGGTAAAGGTCTTCAAGTCCGGGCATGGTGTGTCTCCGTCTTCAGGCTAGAGGGTGAAGAAGTCGCCTGCCTCGGACAAAGCGTCACAGAGTGCATCGACTTCAGAATTGGTGTTGTACAGGTAGAAACTGGCGCGGACCGTGGCATTTGAGCCCAGCAACTTCATGAGGGGCTTAGCGCAGTGGTGGCCTGCGCGCACACAAACGTTGTGCTGGTCGAGAACTTGACTGACGTCGTGTGGGTGGACATCGCGATACGCGAAACTGATGGTGGCGCCACGTACTTCAACATTGCGACTTCCGTGAATGACAATGTCGTCGCCGAATCGTTCGGTGAGAGTGTCGAGCGCGTATCGAGTGATGTCCATCTCGTGCTGACGAACTGCGTTCATGCCAATGGCAGTGAGATAGTCAACTGCGGCGGCGAGGCCAACAGCTTCGATGATGGGTTGAGTCCCGGCTTCAAACTTTGCGGGAAGTTCTGCACATGTGAAGCCGTCGAGTTTGACGTCGGCGATCATGTTGCCGCCGCCAAGGAATGGTGGCATTGCATCGAGAAGTTCTTCGCGCCCCCACAACATGCCGATACCGGTTGGCCCCACCATTTTGTGGCTACTGAATGCGAGGAAGTCAGCGCCTAAAGCTTGAACA
>CAIVDG010000214.1 GCA_903904615.1 uncultured Acidimicrobiaceae bacterium
AGAAATATCTGCTGTTGCCATGTATCCGTTGAGGTTGGAGATGCTTGGCTCGCTGGCAGAAATCCGCGCCAATGAGTCTTTGATGGTGTCGTATGGCTGGCTCAAGATGATGTGATAGCCGAACTGGGTCTTGACGGGACCACTTGGAACGCCTGCCTTGGCGGCAACCGCACCCACCATGAAGTCACTATCAAACTGTTGTTGGAAGAATGCTAAGTCGGTGCATGGTTCTTCATTACTTTGAAGCGAACCACCGGATTCTTTTGCTGCGGGTTCAATCGACTTCTTCTTTGCAACATCTGCGAAGTTGGCTCCGTTGGAAAGTTCCTTCAATACTGCATTTGCATCGTCTTCTGTCTTCAACAAGATGTGGCTGAGGCACATAACGCCAGTTGATGCGGGAGCTTCGTTGTAGAGGTCCTTCAGTTCGGCCGCGGTGAACGCTTTGAACTTGCTCATGGTGACTTGAGCCAGGCTGAGGTTGATGAGAAGTTCTCGCAAATAGTCAGGCAAAGCCGAGAAAGACTCATCGGCTGCGGCTTCAGCGTCCATCTTCGCGCGATCCGTCGGGTCTTCCTTCAAATTGTTGTCTTTCAGGAACTGCTTGTAGGCCTCGTAGCGAATGAGAGTGCGCAACACGCTGATGGTGTCTTCTTTTCTTGGCTGGTTGTTTGCGCTGACCTCTAGCTGTTGATTGGCCACAAGGTCGGCAATCAAAGTTTCAAAAGTATCGAGCGAATACGACGTGCCATTGACGACAAACGCTTCGTTGGCCGATGCAACGGGAGAAGAACTGCCGCAGGCGCTGAGAGCAAGTGCAGAGACGGTGATGGCGGCAAGGACGCGGTACAAGCGGGGAGATTTGGTCACGCAGAGACCTTAGTGGTCGTCGGGCTCAAACAGCTCGCACAACATTGATGTGAGTGCCGCAGCAGGGTTCTCGCCCCGAGAAATGGGAACGGTGAGAACCCCCGTTGTTTCTTTGAAGACTGCGCGCGGGGCAAGACGCCGAAGTGTGCGGGTTTGGCTGGCCCGCAATGTGATGGGCGAGAGGCGGGCATCGAGGCCGTTCATGACGATTTCGGTAATGCCAATGCGAAGGCACTCAACGCGAAGAGCTGCAACCTGCATGAGAGCTTGCGCTGGCTCGGGCAGGGGACCAAAACGATCGCGCCATTCTTTTTCGATGTCGGCCAGTTCTGTGGCGGTACGCACGGTGGCCAGTTTGCGGTATGCCTCAAGGCGAAGGTCTTCACTGGGGACATAGTCATTGGGAAGGTGAGCATCAATTGAGATGTCCACTTTGATTTCAGATTCTTCGACTGTGGTTTCACCCTTCATCTCCGAGACGGCTTCGGTCACCATTTGGCAGTACAGGTCGTAACCAACCGCCGCAATGTGGCCACTTTGTGCTTCGCCTAACAAGTTTCCGGCACCACGAATTTCCAAATCGCGCATGGCAATTTTGAAACCGCTACCTAAGTCTGTGGTTTCGCCAATAGTGCGTAAACGTTCGTATGCCTCTTCGGACAACACTTTGTCTCGCGGATGAAACAAGTAGGCGTATGCACGTTGTCCGCTTCGGCCGACACGTCCACGCAACTGATGCATTTGACCGAGGCCTAAAAGGTCGGCGCGTTCCACGACCAACGTGTTCACCGTGGGCATGTCGATGCCGCTTTCAATAATGGTGGTGCACACCAAGACGTCGTAGCTGCCTTCCCAGAAGTCCAACACCACTTGTTCAAGTTGTGTTTCATCCATTTGGCCGTGCGCTACGGCAATTCGCGCTTCGGGGACCCACTCACGAAGTTCCGCAGCACGTTCTTCAATGGATTGAACGCGGTTATGCACCCAGAACACCTGGCCTTCGCGCAAGAGTTCGCGACGAATGGCTTCAATTGCCACTTGTTCACTTTGTTCACCGACGTAGGTGAGGATGGGTTGTCGGTCTGCTGGTGGAGTTTGCAGCAACGACAAGTCGCGAATTCCCACGAGGCTCATTTCTAGAGTTCGTGGAATGGGTGTTGCAGACATGGACAACACGTCAACGTTTGTCTTCAACCGCTTCATAGCTTCTTTGTGCTGAACTCCGAATCGCTGTTCTTCGTCCACCACAAGAAGTCCGAGGTTCTTGAATTCAACACTTTCTTGTAATAAGCGATGTGTTCCGATAACGCAGTCAATGTCTCCGGTCTTTAGTCCGGCAATCACTTTCTTTGCTTCACCATTTGTAAGAAAGCGCGAAAGAACTTCCACCTTGATGGGGTAGCCAGCGAAACGTTCGGAGAATGTGTTGCCGTGTTGTGTGGCTAACAAGGTGGTGGGAACAAGTACTGCCACCTGCAATCCGTCTTGAATCGCTTTAAAGGCGGCGCGCACTGCAACTTCTGTTTTGCCAAAACCCACATCGCCACACAAGAGCCTGTCCATCGGAACTTCGCGTTCCATGTCGGCCTTAATGCTGGTGATGGCTTCTAATTGGTCGGGAGTTTCCACAAATGGGAAGGCCGATTCCATCTCGCTTTGCCATGGGGTGTCTTGGGCAAACGCGTGTCCGCGCGCAGTCACGCGTTTTTGGTACAGCACTACAAGTTCTTGCGCTACTTCGCGAACAGCAGAGCGAACGCGCGATTTTGCGCGCGCAAAGTCAGAGCCACCCATGCGGTGCAGCGCTGGTGCTTCACCGCCAACGTATTGACGAATGACACCAATTTGTTCGGTAGGCACATACAGCTTGTCGCCGCCTTTGTACGCAATGAGCAAATAGTCCCGCTCGACGCCGCCGATGCTGCGCTTCACCATCCCCTCGTACTTGCCAACGCCATGATGTGCGTGCACCACGTAGCCACCTGGTTGAAGGTCTTCAAAGACTGTTCCCGATGAACGACCACGTGTGGTGCGACCGCGACGCGTGCGTCGGCGACCACTGAGATCTGTTTCGGTGATGAGAGCAACTTTGGAACTGGGAAGAGATACGCCGTGAGACTGCGGTGCAAACGTCACCCATGCCCCGGGAGTTGCAATTCGCTCGGCATCGTCGGTGGCAGTGAAATCAATACCGTGACTACGCATGAGGTCGACAAGTCGTGGAACGGACTCTTGCGTGTTGGCCGCAACAACGACGCGCCACTTGTCGGCCAACATTTCGTTAATGCGCCGAGCAACAGATGACGCATCGTGTGTGATGTTGCCCCACCCCGAAGCCGATACCGACGGACCGTCAAGTGCTTCTGCTGCGGGGATCAGCGAGATGGTGGGCACGCGTTGATCGCTAGCCAAGAGACGGTCGGTGTCAACGTGTAGTCGTGGGAATGTGACGTTCTCGTCTCTAGCCCACGACGTTGCGAGTGCACGGGCAAGGTCGTCTTCTTCGGCTAACAGGTCGCGCGCACGGTCGATCATGCGTCGCGGTTCAACAAGGACAATCAACGAATCGTCGCCAATGTGGTCGGTGAGAAGTTCGTCGCCTTCTGTGAGCCACGGCAACCAACTCTCCATGCCGTCGAAGATTTGTCCTTCCGACAAGCGTTCCCATTGTTCGCGACCCCATGGTTCTGACGCAATGAGTGATGAGGCACGTTCCCGAACTCCGTCTACATAGAGAACTTCACGTGCAGGGAATACCAGAGTTGTTGCACGGTCGATGGTGCTGCGCTGGTCTGACACGGTGAATTCCGTGAGGCGATCAACATCGTCACCCCATAAATCAATTCGTATTGGTTCGTCTGCAGTGCTGGGAAAAATGTCAACAATGGCTCCGCGTCGAGCGAATTCACCACGATGTTCCACCACCATCTCGCGGCGATATCCAAAGTGAACAAGTTGTTCACACAAGGCATCAATATCTATGCGGTCACCAACTGATATTCGAATGGGATCAGTGGTGGACGAGCCAGGCGCAAGTTTCTGCAGTAGTGCGCGAGTGCCCGCAACAATGACGGTGGGCTGTTCATTCGCGGTGCGAAGACGCCACATGGTGCGCATACGTGCGCCCATTGTGTGAACTGCAGGGCTCACGCGTTCAAAAGGCAATGTCTCCCACGCGGGGAACAGTTCCACGGCGTCGGCACCAAGAAAACTTGCGAGGTCTTCTGCAACTTCGTTCGCCATGGTTCCGGTGGGAACTGCAACAACAATGGGTCGACGGCCGTTTGCGTGTGTGAGTGCTGCAAGAACCGCGGCTCGTGCAGATTCGGGAACAGCCAAGACGGCATTGCGTTGACCAGCAATGAGGTCGATACCTGGTTCGTGCGCAACTACCGCAGAGAGTTGAGACAGTGGATGTGGGGAAGGCGTGGCGCTACTCACCGTGCGTTGAATTCCTGCATCGCGGCTGCAATGCCAACTTCAAGAATCCGTTCCACAGCGTCGGCCGCAACTTCAACGGCAATGTCGAGCACTTTGCGTTCGGCTGCTGGAATTGCAGACAGAACATGGTCTGCGCCGTGTTCTTTCGACTGTGGTTTTCCTACGCCAATGCGAATACGGATGTAGTCGTCTGTGCGCAGATGTTGTGAGATGGATTTCAGTCCGTTGTGGCCAGCAAGTCCGCCACCAACTTTTATCTTCACCACGCCAGGCGCAAGGTCGAGCTCGTCGTGAATGATGATGATGTTTGATACATCGTTCTTGAAGCGGCGAGAAAGTGGCCCAACAGCCTCACCCGATTCATTCATGTACGTAGTGGGTACTGCGAGAACAACGGGCTGGTCCTTCAGGCGAGTCTCTGCTACCTGCGCGCGATCGCGACCAACTTTGAGAGAGGCATTCGCACGAGCAACTAGAACTTCGATGGCATCGGTACCCACGTTGTGACGCGTGCGTGCGTACTTCTTTCCGGGGTTACCTAGCCCAACAATGAGCGTGCGTTGCATGTCGCCAGTTCGCGGAGCGGAACGACGCAACATGACACGACCAAAGAATCACGACCCAGAGGTCGCGAAATCAGCTTGCTGCTTCGGGGGCTGCTGCAGCACCATCGGCTGCATCTTTTGCAGCTTCGGTTGCCGCACGTGACATAAGCACCGTGACAACTGGCATTTCAGGATCGCCAATTGCGGATACACCAGCAGGCATTGGAATGTCGCTGAGACGAATGACGCTGTCTGGTGTGAGATCGGAAATGTCGATGGAGATTTCGTTGGGAACATTTGCAGGAGTGGTGCGCACTTCGATGGTGTCGACTGCTGGGTCGACCAAACCACCGGCAGAGACAACAGCTTTTGCGGTTCCGACAAGGTGAACAGGAACGTGCATAGTGATTTCTTCAGACAAGTTGATCTGTACGAAGTCGATGTGTGCAACGGTGCGGCGTACTGGGTGACGCTGCATTTCCTTGACGATGGCGTTGTAGGAGGTGCCGCCAATGTTCAACGAAAGAATTGTGTTTTGACCAGCGGGGCCAGAGAGTGCAACGCGAAGGTCACGACGTGCGACGGACAAGGAGATGGGCTCCATGCCATGGCCGTAGAGGACTGCTGGGATGCGGTCTGCGGCACGAAGGCGACGTGATGCGGCGCTGCCTGTTGCGCGACCGGTTTCGGCGGAGAGAGTTGCTGTATTGGACACGGCTAGCGAGTCTATGCCCAATGCCCGCAAGTGCCACACGGGCACAGAAAACCCCCGAAAAGGGGAGGCTGCCAGACCCTGGAGTGGGGTTTAGGACTGGTTTTCGCCGTTGAACAGCTCGGAAACGCTGGTCTCGTCAAAGACGGCAGACAGGGCGTCAGCGATGATTTTGGCCACCGAGAGCACCTCGCACTTGTCGAAATGGTTCTGTTTGGCCAGTGGCAAGGTGTTGGTGAGGACCACTCGGGAGATGGGCGAGTTGGACAAACGCTCCACTGCTGGGTCGGACAGAACGCCGTGCGTGGCCATGGCCCACACTTCTTTTGCGCCACGGTCGAGCAAGAGTTCGGCAGCCGAGACAATTGTTCCGCCAGTGTCGATCATGTCGTCGGTGAGGATGCAGAGGCGTCCGTCGATGTCACCAATGACTTCTTTTGCAATAGCAACGTTTTGTGTTCCCTTTGGACGACGCTTGTTAATGAATGCAACATCGGCGTTCTTGTCGGACAAGTGCTGAGCGAAACGTTCTGCAACCTTTACACGACCAGCGTCTGGCGACACAATGACGAGGTCTTGGTCTGCGTGTTGGCGTACGTACTGCTCGAGTACGGGCAACGCGGTGAGATGGTCGACAGGGCCAGAAAAGAAACCCTGAATCTGGCTGCTATGCAAGTCGATAGACACCATGCGTGATGCGCCTGCAGCTTTGAACATGTCGGCAATGAGTCGCGCGGTAATTGGTTCGCGTCCTTCTGCTTTGCGATCTTGACGGGCGTATCCGTAGAACGGGCACACTGCAGTAATTCGCTTTGCAGATGCACGTTGTGCGGCGTCGATCATGATGAGCTGTTCCATGATGGAGTCGTTAATGGAGCCTGCATCGGTTCCGAAGTGTGACTGCATGACAAACACGTCGCCGCCACGGATGCTGTCGGTGAAGCGAGGACGAATTTCTCCGTTGGCGAATTGCACAACGTTTGCATCGCCAAGTTCAACGTTGAGATGCCCAGCTACTTCCTGGGCGAGAGTGGGGTGCGTCCGTCCGGTGAAAAGCGATAAACGCTTGGTGGTCACTTTCTCCATGGAACGGGTGCTCATAGAGCAAGTGTAGAACGCAAGCAGTCGCTGGGTATCGGTCGGCACAAAAAGCGAGAGTGGATGCGAAACCGCACCTGATAGTCAGATGGTTCCGGGAAGAGGACTCGAACCCCTATTTTCTGGACCAAAACCAGACGTCCTGCCAATTGGACGATCCCGGAAAGCGACTCATACGGTAGCGGATTTTCACTTTTCCCGAATGTCCCGATAGGTTCTTATTCCTTATGGGTTCACTGATCAAGAAGCGCCGCAAGCGCATGCGTAAGAAGAAGCACAAGAAAATGCTCCGCCGCACGCGTCACCAGCGTCGCAAATAGTCGAACAATTCCAGTTTTTTATGCAACAACGCGTCCCGCATCGGGGCGCGTTGTCGTGTGTACCACCATCAGTCCATCGGGCGTTTTCCCTGCCGATGTGAGGTGGCCGCGGGCAAACCATGTGGCTCCAGACCCGGCCAGATGTGGCTGAATGCCATAGGTGGTGGCAATGAGTTCGCGCCAGGTGCGCAGTTCGGGCACTGCTTGAAGAGCTGCAGGTTCCAGATCGTTGTCGTTGTTGCCGGTGGGTCCACCCATGGCATCCCACGTTGCGTACACCAACGGAGTAGGGACATGAACGGGTGGGATGAACAACGTGAGGTCCATCTGTTCGAATGGCAAGGGCGTCACTTTCTCGCCGATCCCTGCAACGTGGGCACGACCGCCAATCAGTGAGAACGGTATGTCGGCACCAAGAGTGGCGGCGTGAACGGGGTCGGTGTGTTCGGCCCAGCGAAGAACTGCAGCTGCGTCGGTGGAACCACCACCTAATCCGCCGCCGTGCGGAATGTTCTTTTCAATGTGAATACGTGCCGTGCGATTGCTGCGCGACAGAGCTTTGTGCACCAAGTTTGATTCACCGGTGGGAATACCAACTGCGAATGGTCCGCTGACGGTGAGTTCCGTTGTGGGGGAACTTTCAATGCGAACGATGTCTGCAAGTGCGAGCGCAACCATCTCGGCATCGATGAGGTGGTACCCGTCTTCGCGAACTCCGGTGACACGTAACGAAAGTGTGAGCTTTGCTGGCGCTTCACGTGTGGTCATTCGCTGGCTCCCACAACATGTGCAAGACGAATCCAGTCGTGCACGCTCAGTTCTTCTGCGCGTGCCGTGGGCGCAATGTTTGCTGCATCGAATTGTTCTGGCGAGACGCGACCAGCCAGTGCTCCGCGCAGCATTTTGCGGCGCTTTGCAAATCCCATTTTCACTAATGAAAACAGTTGTTTTGGAGACAGATCAGAATCGAGTGGTTGTGGGTGTCGAACAATTTCTACGAGTGCAGATTCCACGTTCGGGCGGGGGAGAAAGACCGATGCAGGAACAAGACCAACGACGCGCGCAGTTGCATAGAAGGCCACTTTCACACTGAGCGCGCCGTATGCCTCGGTGGATGGCGATGCGCTAAAGCGTTCGCCCACTTCTTTTTGCACCATGACCAACATGCGCTTTACTTGCGGCACAAAGTCCAAGATGTCGGCAACCAGTGGCGTCGCGACGTTGTAGGGAAGGTTTGCCACCAACGCCCAATCGTTGCTGCCCTCAAGTAGTTCTGCCCAATGAATCTTCATGGCGTCAGCATGGACAATGCGAACATTGTCTAGGTGACCAACATTCTCCGTCAGTAGGGGAATGAGTGAGTCGTCTACTTCAACAGCCGTGACTTGTGCATTGGTCTCGGCTAACGCAAGCGTGAGGGAACCAAGCCCTGCGCCAATCTCTACAACGTGACCGTGTCCTTCAACGTTGGCAAGACGTGCAATGCGACGAACCGTGTTTGGGTCAACAACAAAGTTCTGCCCAAGCGCGCGTTTTGCTCGCAAGCCAGCGCCTTCTAGTTGGCGCGATGCGTCGCTACGAGAAAGTGTCACCAGGTCAACTCGACAGGAATAGGTGCATCGACAAGTTCAGCAATCGCTTCAAAAACGCTGGCGTCCAAAGTGATGTCGAAAACACCAGAAGAATTCAAGACGATGTTCACATTGAAGCATTTTGTTTTCATGCCATTGTTCAAGTTGCGAACCGTTATTTCTGCGCCAAGCGGTGCAAGAGACGTGACGCATCCGGTTCGTGCCGATGTGGGGAATCGCTTAAACGATGCAGCTCCACGCGCCATCTGGCCATCATTGTCGGCGGGATAAGCAATTTGACCTTGTCCGTTCGGGTCGGCACTAATGGGGCCGTCAAGATTGGCGGGAGCGTCGGCTGTGTTATCGGTAGCAAGACCAAGATCGAGAGTTGTTGTGGTGGCCACACTGGTGTCGGTTTTGGTGGTGTCTGCAGAGCGTCCGGACGCCATGAATCCGACGACAGCGATAGCAACAGTTGCCACGATGGCAACGGTGATGCGGTTCTTGTCGATACGTGAGAGATCCATGTACCTACGAATGTATGCGCGGAAACGCCCGTAATGCGTTCGCGGTGGTGAGTGCAGCGAACTCTTGGGCGTCTACACCACGTAAATCGGCAATTGCTGTGCCCACAATGCCCACATGTGCAGGTTCGTTTGGGCGACCACGATGTGGCACGGGCGCAAGGAATGGGCTGTCAGTCTCCACAAGAATGCGATCGCTCGGGCATTGAACAGCTGCTTCACGAAGTTCTACCGCGTTCTTGAAAGTGACAATTCCGCTGAACGATAGGTACGCACCTCGGTTGACGCATTCTCGTGCTTCTTCTGGCCCGCCCGTGAAGCAGTGAATGATGGTGTTGCTCGGAATGCCTTCAGCGTCAAGAACATCGTAAGTGTCTTGCCATGCATCGCGTGTGTGAATAACGAGGGTGAGGTTGTGCTGATGCGCAAGTGCAATTTGTTCTGCGAAGGCGCGCATTTGCACATCGCGAGGCGAATGTTCGTAGTAGTAATCCAAACCGCATTCGCCAATTCCAACTACTCGCGGCGAATCGATGAACGGAACAATTGAATCAACACCTTGAGTAGCGTCGTGCGGATGTAGCCCGATAGTTGCCCACACATCGTCGTTCGAGTTGGCAATAGAAAGCGCTTGGGTGCATGTCTCTGCATCGCATCCAATGACGACAAAGCGCTCAACGCCAGCTTCACGGGCGCGCGTGAGAGATTCGTGAGATGCAAATGCCATCTTGTCGTCGTGAATGTGGCAATGAGTGTCGGTCCAGCCGCGTGCGTAACTCATGAAATGGTGCGCCGTGGGAAGAGCGGATCACCCTTCTCGACGGGTTGTCCCGGCGTGTATTGGCCCCATTGAACATCGGTAGGAATACGACACTGCTCGATGTCTGTGGTCATTCCGATTCGACGCCAAATCTCGCGCGCCGTATCGGGCATTGCAGGAAACGCGAGGATGGTGACTATACGGAGTGCTTCGAGAGCATCGCCCATGACTTCGTCGACGTGCGTTCCGGGTTCTGCTTTCCACGGCTCGTTGTTTTCAAGGTGCGCATTGGTTGCACGAATGAGTTGCCATGTTGCTTCCAGCGCACGTGACGGTTGCACTTGTTCCCAATGCGCCATGGTGTCGGCAACAGACAGTGCAGCAATAGATGCGAGCGGACTATTTGGCGACGGCGCGGTGCCGAGCCCGTTGCACTTTTTGCCGACAACAGTTGCAACGCGTGCAGCCAAGTTGCCCAAGTTGTTGGCAAGGTCTGAGTTGTAGCGACCAATGAGACCTTCGTACGTGAAGTCTCCGTCGCTGCCGTAGGTGGTTTCGGCAAGTACATAGTAGCGGAAACCGTCAACACCAATTTCATCCACCATGTCGAGTGGATTCACCACGTTTCCGGATGTCTTCGACATTTTCTCGCCACCGACCAATAGCCAACCACCAACGGCCCAACCCTTTGGTGGCTCAATGCCTGCAGACATAAGCATTGCGGGCCAATACACGTTGTGGAATCGAACAATGTCTTTACCGATGAGGTGGTGATTCACGGGCCACCATTCGTTGAACTTTGCGTCGTCGGTTCCGTAGCCAATCGCTGTGATGTAGTTGGCAAGCGCATCGAACCACACGTAGGCAACGTGTGATGGATCGAACGGCAAGGGGATTCCCCATGTGAGTGTTTTGCGACTAACGGAGAAGTCGTGAAGGCCCTGCTTGATGAACCCGAGTACTTCATTGACGCGGTGCTCGGGAACAACTGCACCCGGATGCGATGAATACCAGTCGATGAGTCGTTGTTCGAAACGAGACAAGCGGAAGAAATAGTTCTCTTCTTCAACATGTTCAACGGGACGCTTGTGAATGGGGCAGTTGCCGTTGTCGAGATCGTCTTCGGTGAAGTACGCCTCGCATGCAACGCAGTACAAGCCTTTATATGTGTCTAGTTCAATGTCGCCCGCATCGAAACAGGCCTGCAGCAGTTTGACGACTCCGGCTTTGTGACGCGCTTCGGTGGTGCGAATGAAGTCGTTGTTGGAGATATTGAGTCGTTCCCATGCCTGCTGAAAAAGCGGAGCGATGGAATCGGTGAATTCTTGTGGGGTCGTCCCGGCAGCGTCGGCCGCTTGTTGAATTTTCAGGCCGTGTTCGTCGGTGCCGGTAAGGAAGTACACGTCGTCGCCAAGAAGGCGATGCCAGCGGGCAAGGGCGTCGCCAACAATGGTGGTGTACGCATGCCCAAGGTGCGGGCGCGCGTTCACGTAATAGATAGGAGTGGTGAGGTAGTACTTGCCCACTCGTTCAGGCTAGGGCACAGAGGGTGCTGGTAGTCGGTTCGTTTTCTCGCGTGGTGATTTCATACGCTTGAACAAATGCCCTTCGAGTTCGATACCGCCATTGCTGCAACACCACTTGGCGAAGGTGTGTACGACACGCCCGTCGAGGACCGTTGGGACATCAATGGCAATGCCAATGGTGGGTACTTGTTGGCGTTAGTGGCAAA
>CAIVDG010000215.1 GCA_903904615.1 uncultured Acidimicrobiaceae bacterium
CGCGACCTCATCATTGCTGCAGGTAATGACAAGCAGTTCCACGCATTGTGCGGAGTGTTGGGTCTCGAAGATGTCGCGAAGGATCCACGTTTTGCCATTAACGCCGACCGCACAAAGAATCGCGAAGAACTACGCCCGTATTTGTTGGAGAAACTTGCTGAATGGAACTCCGACGATTTGTTCATTGCATTGAACAAAGTGGGTGTTCCGTGCGGTCCCATTAACTCCATTGGCGATGGCGTAGAACTTGCAGAAAAGCTTGGATTGCGTCCTCGAGTCACCGTGGGCGAGGGAGATCGCAAAGTCAATTTGGTTCGTAACCCCATCACATTTAGTGACGGTGAACTCGACTATCGCTTGCCACCTCCAACATTGGGTGAGCACTCAGATGAAATTCGCACATGGCTAGAAGGAATGTAAAACCATGACAACAGAACAACCCACATACAGAACAGGTCTCGGAACCTCAGACGCCGACAGCATCACGCTGTTGGGTCACGACCTCGCTTCGGAGTTCCTTGGAAAAATTTCCTTTGGCGAACTCGCGTATTACCTCATTGCAAAGCAACGCCCTTCGAAGGGTCAACTTGTCATGTTCGAAGCAGTGCTTGCTGCACTGGCCGACCACGGATTCACACCTACCGCAATCGCCGCGCGCCTCACCTACGCCAGCGCACCCGATTCGCTTCAGGGCGCATTGGCCGCGGGCCTGCTGGGTGGCGGCTCTCGCTTCTTGGGTGTTACCGAAGACTGCGCATTGTTCTTGAATCGCGAACTCACCCGCGTGGGCTTCAACGACCGCACTCCCGCTGAATGGGACGACGTTGCCCGCGAGGTGGTCCGCTTGCAGAAAGAGGCAGGCAAGTTCGTACCTGGTCTTGGCCACCCCGTTCACAAACAGGGCGACCCCCGCACCCCGGTCCTCATGGCTCTGGCCCGCGAAAACGGTACCTTCGGCCCCCACCTGGCCCTCTTTGAGGCCATCGGGCGGTCCCATTCAGATGTCTTGGGCAAACACCTGCCCCTGAACGGCGCGGGCGTCTGCGGGGCAGTTCTGGCGGACCTGGGCTTGCCCCTGGGAGTCATGCGCGGCGTGGCTTTGCTGGCCCGCTGCGCCGGTCTTTTGGGCCACATCGTGGAAGAACAGACCCACCCCATTGGCGTGGATATCTATATGAACGTTGACCGAAACATCGATTATCAGCCCCCCGTGTGACCCGAGGCACGGAAATCCACCCCCTGGTGTCCGCTCATTGGTAATTTGTCCGCTAGTCGGGCAAATAGCCCGCACTTCACCTCCTGGGGGAATTCAAAATGGCAAATTCACTTGCACCCAGCGCTACTCAGCGCTGGCACGGCTGGGTTGAAAAGCATCCTGTGGGCAGCCTTGCCCTCATCGGCGTTATCGCAACCCAACTCGGCACCTACTTCGGCTACTGCTTCAACGCAATCGGCCTTCCACAGCTTCCATGGCCTGCCTATAACGGCGCGCTGATTGCAGGAGCTGCTGGTGACAAGGGCGCATCATGGGGCAGCCCCATGGCCCAGTACTTCACTGGTCAGTCCATGCACTTTGTCAACGGCATCGTGTTCTGCATCTTGTTCGGCGTTATCGCACACAAGGCAATCCCTGTTGCGAACCATGTTGTCAAGGGCCTTATCTATGGCGTCATCATGACGATCATCAGCATCGGCTTCCTTGTTCCATACGCATACGCACCGAAGCAGGGCTACGGCCTCTTCTCGTTCGACACACCAAACGGTTGGAAACTTCCTGCTGGCGTTCTCCTGTGGCACCTCATTTATGGTGCAGTGATTGGTCTTCTGTACCAGCCAAAGGACAACAACTAGTCGAATCGCGTTAGCGAAAAGAACTAAACGAAGAGCCCGGTCCGAAAGGACCGGGCTCTTTGCTATGTACGACAGAGGTGCGGGTTACTTGAACAAACGCTTCGAGGCGATCTCACAGCCCTGAGACAACGCTGCAAGCTTTGCGAAAGCAACGTCGGGGTCGATGGTGGTGGTTCCAACGTGCACCGAGAAACCACAGTCAACGCCGGCCAACAAACGATCTGGCGATACCACTTGCGCCCACTGTTCAAGACGCTGGGCAACAAGCTCTGGGTGTTCGATGTAGTTCGACTGTGGCTCAATAACTCCAGGGCAAATGAACTTGCCGTCGGGAACACCAAGTTCTTTCAGCACACGCCATTCGTGCGAGTGACGTGGGTTTGCGCCTTCAAACAACACTGTTTGTGGCTTTGCAGTCCACACAATGTCGATGATGTCTTGAATGGGAACATCGTGGTGGTGCGGGCCTGGGTAGTTACCCCAGCACAAGTGCATACGCAGCTGTTCTGCCGGAATGTTGCGCACTGCGTGATTCAACGCTTCGATGTGCATACGGATGGTGCTGCGGAATTCTTCCAGCGACATTTGTGCATAGGCAGAGTGGCGACCCATGGCAAGGTCGGGGCAGTCCACTTGCACCGTTGCACCGGCGGCTGCAATTGCTTCGTATTCAAAACGCATTGCTTCTGCAATGGCGAACACGTATTCCTCTTGGGTCTTGTAGTACTCGTTCCCAAAGAACAACGACACAACTCCAGGTGATGCAGCACTGGTGAAGATCTTCTCGTGGTTCGCCTTCTTGGCAGCAGCAGACAACTCCACCATGTCTTTCACGGCGGCATCCCGGTCGATGACTTCAATAGGGCTGGTGCACGCAGGTGCCGAACGCTTACGGCGTCCGGGGTTTCCGGCAACAGCTTCAGCGCTTCGGGGAAAGTCCACAAGGTCGTCAAAGAAGTAGTTCTGAATGGATTCGCCGGCGAAACCAGAGAGGCGGTCTTTCACATAGGTGGCATAGGAAGGCTTGGACATCTCGCCGTCGTTGATGATGGTGACACCAGCGGCGACCTGCTTGTCGACAATCTCTTGAATGGCTTTGGAGACACGAGCATCGAGCGCGACCTTGTCAACGGGAATACCGTCGCCAACGGCCCACATCAACTGAATGAGGTCGTCGGGGCGGGGGAGGCTTCCGGTGTGTGTGCTGGGAATGAGATGTGATGCCACAAAGTGTCCTGACGGTAGGAGGTGGTCAAATCCTATTGGCGGACAGGTGTCCACACAGTGGTCATGGACAGGGATCTACAGGCTGGCGATGCTGAGCATGATTTGCACTTGAAG
>CAIVDG010000216.1 GCA_903904615.1 uncultured Acidimicrobiaceae bacterium
ACTCGCGATACTCGTCTCAAGGCGTCGCGTGCAGCAGAGAAACTCTCTGTGGCAACAGTGCTCGACCCAGAAGTTGAACGCCAGCGAATTCAGAAGCACTTAGAAGCGTGGGGTGACGCGCGCAAAGAGAACAATGAAAAGGCAATGGCGAAAGAGTCTGCCGCTATTCATTCGGTCTTGAAGGAAGAGCTCACCACTCGTTGGAACTTGGTACGTGAATCGCTTGAGACTCTTCGTAACGACAAGCGCAAGCAAAACCCTGGCCTAAAAGACTTGTGCACAGACAGCGCGAAGCAGTTCTATTTCGGCTGGGGCGAAAAAGCGATGAACGAAGATGCGGGCGATAATCCGTATTGGCCAAATGTGTTCACCGACTACAACGCTCGATCTGCCGGATACGCATACCAATTGCGCATGGCACACGACCAGAAAGCACGTCACTTCTTGGTGCACGGTGACAGAGAGTTGCAGAAAGAAGAGCTAGCTGCCGGACACGGCGTGTTAGCCAAAGTGCGTGCAGTTGCTACCGATACTCCCCAATGGAAAGTCACCTTCTCGTATCCCGAACTTCCTACGTTGAAGCCAGGCGACAAACTGTGCATTGCTGGTTCGCCTAAGTCTGTTCTTGAAGTAGAAGACGTAGATCTTGAAGCGCGCACACTCATGTTGCGACCAAAGTGGGCCAATCAGAAACGCGACGCCGGCATCTTTGGAATGGCACCAAACAATCCCAAATGGCGAAACATGGACCTTGTGCTTATCGACGAAATGCCATTCGGTATTGACGAACGACGCGCCACAATGACCCGACAAGCCAAGAAGAACGGACACGACATCACTGACTTGCTTATTCCCCGACCTCGACGCCACTCCGCATTAGACGATGACGGCGTTGTTGAAATTGCGGGAGCTGAACAATGAGCGGGCCTATCTATGAACAACTACGTGAATTCGTCAAGGGTGACGGACGCATTTGCGTCGTAAAGGCACCTCCTGGTTCAGGAAAATCATTCAACCTGCTCGAAGCACTTGAAGAAGCATTGAAGTCAGAACGGCGTATTGCCATTGCGGCGCAAACCAATAATCAGATTGACGACCTTTGCCGTCGTTTCTGTGACCGCTTCCCTGGCACCACCATCATTCGTTTCTCAAGCGAGGCCTACACAAAACCGGCCGACATCCCCGATGAGGTTGTCATCATCACCAACAAGAAGTTTCTTCCCGATGGCGCCTCCATCATCATCGGCACTGTTGCCAAGTTGGGACTCGTGGAAATTGTTGAGCCATACGACGTGCTGTTTATTGACGAAGCATGGCAGATGACATGGGCCGACTTCCTCACATTGCGCGATGTGTCTGACCGCTACATCATGATTGGTGACCCCGGACAAATCCCCCCCACCGTCACCATCACTGTTGACCGTTGGGAAGTATCTCCCGTTGCACCACATACTCCTGCACCCGAAGTAGTTCTGGAAAACGAAGACCTTCGCGCAGTAACCACAGTTCTTGAACTAGACACCTGCCGACGTCTGCCCGCTGACTCTGTTGAGTTGGTGAACAACTTCTACGACTTCTTCTTTGATGCCTTTGCTCAACCTGGCGAACGTTTCTTGCATCTCACAAAGAAGCCGGACCCGAAAAACCGAATTGATTCAGCACTGCTTCAATTGGGAGACCATTCCACCGTTATCTATACGCACCCCACTGGCGACGATGGAGTTCCCGTAGAGACAGATACAGAACTTGCAAAAGTTGTTGTAGAAGTGGCACTTCGTCTGTTGGACCAGAAATGTGTGGTCTCTACCTCTGCAGAAGAAACGAAGAATCCTCGAGCGTTGAAAGCATCAGACATTGGGATTGTGTCCACGCACAATCTCATGAACACCGCAATTCAAGCAGCACTACCTGCACAACTCGTTGGAGAGCATGCCATTCGCGTTACAACACCCGAGCGTTGGCAGGGACTAGAACGCGCTGTCATGATTGCTGTTCATCCATTATCCGGAGTTCAAATTCCCAGCGCTTTCGATCTTGAAACCGGACGCTTGTGCGTCATGGCATCCCGCCATAAGTCCGCATGCATCTTTGTTACACGTGACCATGTTGGAGTCACGCTGAACTCTCACCTTCCTAATGCCGATCAAGCTCTTGGTCGCGGCGACATTATTGGTCGCGGACATGCACAACACACAGCGTTCTGGCGCTATCACGAAGAAAGAAACCTCATTGTCTAGTCTCCCGCTACAAAAGAATGATGCTGCGAACTCACGATTCGTTTTAGGTTGCTCCCACCGCGAAGTGAACAACCGCAATCCGGAATATGCAGATTTACCTCGCCGACCCATCAGCGATCGACTACAGATGCGCTTCGATGAGGGCAACGCCTACGAAGCAGTCGTCTTTGCAGAATTATGCAAGATTCACAAAGTCTCTTCTGTTCGTGAACATCATGACCCGGTAGCGGCAACGTCTGCTGCAATGAAGCGCGGTGACAAAATCATCATCGGCCCAGAACTGCCCACAATCAATCATCGATCAGGAAAGCCCGACATCCTCGTACGACATGGCGATGCAACACTGAGCAATGGCAACTGGGCATACCTTCCTGTAGACGTCAAGAACTCAAAGTCGCTTGAAGGAACTGCGAAAGCACAGGCGTGGTTTGTCAGCTCTCTCCACACGCCATGGTTGGAGAATTCCAGCGAGACTGTTCTCGGCGTTGGAAAACCCGATGGTGATCACAGTCTTCAGCTTGCGCACTACTGGCTCATGCTTGTCGACCTTGGGTATGCACCAAACATCGACCCAATTGCAGGGATCATTGACAGAGATGGCTCCCTCGTGTGGCGACTTCTTGATGATGGCAAGAAATCATCCATTGAAGAGTCGCTTCGTGAATGGAACGAACGTTGGGCAGCAGTTCTCGCTTTACGAGATCAACTTCCAGCCCTCACTCGACCCATTCTTCAGAGCGAGTGTGAATCTTGCATCTGGCAAGATGTCTGTGACGAC
>CAIVDG010000217.1 GCA_903904615.1 uncultured Acidimicrobiaceae bacterium
GTGAGATGTTCGTAGATCTCATCGGTGATGACCCACACCTTGTTCTTCACAGCCCACTCGCCAATGGCCTTCACTTCTTCAGGTGGGTACACAGAACCACTGGGGTTGTCTGGCGATACAAACAACAGTGCTTTCGTGCGTGGTGTGAGTGCAGCGTCGAGTTGTTCAACAGTGACGCGGAAACCATTTGCTTCGTCGGTGTCGATGATTTTTGCAACGCCACCTGCCAGCGTGATTGCTTCGGGGTATGTGGTCCAGAACGGAGCGGGACAAATAATTTCATCGCCCGGATCACACAGTGCTGCGAATGCAGTGAATACTGCGTGCTTGCCGCCGTTGGTGACCAACACCTGATCTGCCGTGCACGAAAAGCCACTGTCACGCATTGTCTTAACGGCAATTGCCTCGCGCAGCTCGGGCAAACCAGCTGCTGGGGTGTAGCGGTGGTACTTCACGTCGCTGCATGCCTTGATGGCTGCTTCCACCACATGGGCGGGGGTAGGAAAATCGGGCTCGCCGGCGCCGAAGCCAATGACATTCTGTCCTTGGGCCTTCAGAGCCTTGGCTTTAGCATCTACTGCCAATGTGGCAGATTCGGCAATAGCGCCGAGGCGGGCGGAAACACGTCGCAATTCTGTTGGACCAGGCATAGATGCAAGGATTACATAGTGAGCGATAAGAACCAACTTGAATTCCGAATTCCTACTGAACTGTTGCCCGTAGATGGCCGGTTCGGCTGTGGTCCGTCCAAGGTTCGCCCCGACCAGTTGCAGGCGGTCATGTCGCGCGTCACATCGGTGATGGGAACTTCGCACCGCCAAGCGCCGGTGAAGAACATCGTGGGCTCAGTGCGCGAGGGACTCTCGTCGTTGTTCTCTCTTCCCGACGGTTGGGAAATTGTGATGGGCAATGGCGGCTCCACCGTGTTCTGGGACGTTGCAACCTTTGGTCTGATTCGCGAACGTAGCCATCACTTGGTGTTCGGTGAGTTCTCGTCGAAATTTGCAGAAGCATCGGCTGCCGCTCCGCATCTTTCCGACCCTGTTGTTCTCGCTTCAGACCCAGGCTCACATCCCACACCAGAAGACGACGCAACGTGCGATATCTACGCCTACCCACACAACGAAACATCCACCGGTGTTGCCATGACGCCAGTGCGCCCCGCAAAAGATGGACTCGTTGTTGTGGACGCCACGTCGGCAGCCGGTGGTCTCATGTGGGATCCATCACACGTCGATGTGTATTACTTCGCGCCACAGAAGTGTTTCGCATCCGATGGTGGCTTATGGCTTGCTGCATGCTCCCCCGCCGCTATTGAACGCATCAAGGAAATCAAGGCGTCGAAGCGATGGATGCCTGCATCTCTCGATCTGTCTATTGCACTTGATAACTCGGTGGCTAACCAGACCTACAACACGCCTGCACTCGCCACGCTCATCATGTTGGACGAACAAGTGAAGTGGATGAACGCGAACGGTGGACTTTCGTGGGCCGCAGCACGAACTGCAGAATCGGCACGCACGATGTATTCATGGGCAGAATCACGCGACTTCGCGAATCCGTTTGTGGCAAACCCTGCGCATCGATCAGACGTAGTGGCCACTATCGACATTGACGGCGTGGATGCCAACGCCATTAACGCCGTCTTGCGCGCTAACGGAGTGGTTGACACCGACAGTTACCGCAAACTCGGACGCAACCAGTTGCGTGTGGGAATGTTCCCCGCAATTGACCCGTCCGATGTTGCTGCACTCACAGCCTGTATCGACGTGGTTGTTGAGCATCTTCGTTCGTAGAGTGAAGCCCAATGGCGCTCACAGTTGACGAAGTTCTCGAGACGTATTGGGACGATATTGCGCCTCTTCGCAACCCCGTCATGTTGGTGGCGTTGCGCGGACTTTTCGATATTGGCGGCGTTGCCACATCGGCACTCGACTGGATGCTGAAAGAACGTGATGCAACCGTTATTGCCGACATAGACCCCGACCCCTTCTTTGACTTCACTCAAGAACGTCCCGAAGTATTTTTCGACGCAGACGGCGAGCGCCAGGTGCGGTGGCCAGAAAACGAATTCATGATCATTCGCTACCCCGAAGGTGCGCGAGACATGGTGGTGGTGAACGGTGTTGAACCACATGTGTCGTGGAACATCTTCACGCAATGTGTCGTAGAAGTTGCGCGCGGGCTTGGTTGCAACTTGGTGGTCAGTCTTGGAGCAGCAGCAGAACAAGTTCCACACTCACGTGTTCCGTTCGTAGTGGGCAGCACCACCAACACAGAACTTGCTGCGCGCTTGGGGCTGTCTCGTCCCCAGTATCAAGGCCCTACGGGCGTTGCCGGAGTCATGTTGGACGCTTTAGACCGCGCGCGCATTCCTAGCGTCAGCTTGCGCGTGGGTGTCCCCCACTACCTC
Organism: uncultured Acidimicrobiaceae bacterium; assembly: GCA_903904615.1. Taxonomy (GTDB): domain Bacteria; phylum Actinomycetota; class Acidimicrobiia; order Acidimicrobiales; family Ilumatobacteraceae; genus UBA2093. Next base: position 2,414 of record CAIVDG010000217.1, read on the forward strand.
ATGCATGCACAACACCCAAAGAGCGCAGCAGCGTTATTGCAACACTTGCAACACGTTCTTGGAATTCCCACCGATCACACAAACTTGCAAAACGAAATCAGCCGATGGCAAGAACTTCATGATGCAGCCGTTGAAGGCGACCCGCAAGCATCCGCATACGTGAACATGCTGGAACGCAGACACGACCAACTTGTAGAACAGAACATGCCAAGTGGTGACGATTTAGCCGCAGAACTAGAAGAGTTCTTGCGCGGCCAAACCGACGACGACTAACCCTGTTCCACTTTGGGTAACCATTCGCCCACATACGTGTTGATGAAGTCAACAATTAGCCCTAATGTTCGTCACATGAAGTTGACCGCAGTGATTTGGCCCTCCGAGGAGGGTGGATACTGCGTCCTTAACCCAGAAACTGGCTGCGCCTCGCAAGGCGAGTCAGTCGAAGAAGCCCTTGCGAATATCGAAGAAGCTACTCAGGCATATTTGGATGAAGTTCCGTTGAAGAACTTCCACCCGATCTCAAACACCTTTGTTACAACTTTCGAGATTCCCACTCGTGCCTAAGTTGCCCTTACTTTCAGGGCACGAAATCATAAAAATCCTTCAGGGCTTCGGATTTGAGTTTGTTCGCCAACGCGGAAGCCACGCCGTTCTGCGCAATGGCTCGATCGTGTGCATTGTCCCCACCCATTCCGAAGTGAAGACAGGAACGTTGCGATCAATATTGCGACAAGCCCAAATTGAAGCTGACGATTTCATCGAAGCCTGCTCCTCGTGAGGAGCAACCCACGAATCTCTATTTGATTGCGGCGAAGCCCAATTCAAGGTCGGCGATGATGTCTTCAATTGACTCAAGACCAACAGACAAACGCACGAGTCCTGGAGCTACACCCGCAGAGCGCTGCTCTTCTTCGGTGAGCTGGCTGTGTGTTGTTGACGCTGGGTGAATAACCAACGAGCGAACATCGCCAATGTTGGCAACGTGGCTGTGCAACTTCAATGCTTCAGCAAACTTCTGACCGGCTTCGCGGCCGCCCTTCAGTTCCACAGCAATAACGGAGCCGAAGCCCTTGCCGCCGAAGTACTTCTTCGCACGCTCGTGCCATGGGCTGCTGGGCAATCCTGCGTAGTTGATGGACTCAACAGCGCCTTGCTTCTGCAGGAAGGCAACGACTTTGTCGGTGTTTGACCAGTGACGATCCATACGAAGCGACAATGTTTCAACACCCTGCAGGATGTTCCACGCATTGAACGGGCTTGCCGACATTCCAAGGTCGCGCAACATTTGCACGCGTGCCTTGATGATGTACGAACCTGCACCAAGTGCTGGCCAGTATGCAAGACCGTGGTAGCTGGGGTCTGGCTCGGTGAAGTTAGGGAAACGGCCGCTGGCAGCGAAGTCGAACTTGCCGCCGTCGATGATTGCACCAGCAATTGCGGTGCCGTGACCACCAAGGAACTTTGTTGCGGAGTGAACAACAATGTCTGCACCCCACTCGAGCGGGCGAATTCCGTACGGAGTTGGCACGGTGTTGTCGAGCATGAGCGGAATACCTGCTTCATGGCCAACTTTTGAAACGCCTTCAATGTCGAATACGTCATTCTTTGGGTTCGCAAGTACTTCACCGAAGAACAACTTTGTGTTGGGACGAATTGCTGCTTTCCACTGTGCAAGATCGTGTGGGTCGTCAACGAATGTGACTTCAATTCCCATCTTCGGGAATGTGTAGTGCAACAAGTTGTATGTGCCGCCGTACAACGATGGCGAAGCAACGATGTGACTTCCTGCTTCAGCAAGAGTGAGAATTGCAAGTGTTGCTGCGCTCTGACCCGACGACACAACGAGTGCTCCAGGAAGACCCACTGCTGTTGCTGTGCCACCTTCAAGATCTGACAAACGTGCTTCAAGAACTCCAGTTGTTGGGTTCATGAGGCGCGTGTAAATGTTTCCAATTTCAGCAAGCGCAAAAAGGTTTGCTGCGTGCTGGCTGTCGCGGAATTGATACGACGTTGTTTGGTAGATGGGAACGGCCCGTGCGCCCGTGGTGGGGTCTGGCTCTTGTCCGGCGTGAATTTGGCGGGTCTCAAAACCCCAATTGGCGTTACTCATAGGGTCGCACCCTACTGTCTAATTCCCGACCTACCAAGTCGGGAATTAGGAAATCTGATTACTCGGCTCCGGAAGCATTCGATGCACCGTTGCGACGCACCCGGCGAGCGGTCTCGGCGGCCACCGCCAACAGCACCAGAAGCACCCACCACAACTGCATGGTGGCCTGCTGACGAACCTGGGACGTCGCGATCTTCAAGGACTCATTCATCTGCGCTTCGGTCAGCATCAGCGAGCCATCCTGGTCTCCTGCGTCACCAGATGAGGGCATGTCGGCGGGCTGATCGTTCTCTGGGGTGAACGACTGGCCGCCCTCGGGTGTGGTGTCTGAACCAGCTGAAGGCGAATCGACATTGCCTGGCGTTTCTTCTGGGGTCGTTGTTGTTGGGGAGCTGGTGCCACCGCCAGTTCCAGGTGTCACCACTGTGTTTTCACGAGCGGGTTCAGTTGTGGCTGGCTCTTCAATAACAACAATTTCTCCGCCAATACGTGGCGAAATAGCCACGGTTGTGGATGGCGATGAGCCAGTAACGGGAGATGCGCTTTCCGATGATGCGGGGCGAGGAATTGTTGTGGTGGTGGGAATGGTGGTGGTGGTGGGCGCTGCATCGTCACGGTCATCGCGGTCGTCGTCGTCATGGTCATCGTGGTCATGGTCATGGTCGCAACGATGATCGTGACCCGTGGCGTGCTTGTGAGCCTTGTGACGAGAATGGGCCCAGCAGCTCTTGCCACGGTCACCTTTTGAGGAACCTGAACTTGCGCTGGCGGCCTGAGCGCTGAGCCCGACAA
>CAIVDG010000218.1 GCA_903904615.1 uncultured Acidimicrobiaceae bacterium
CACATTGAGTTCGGTCGTCGCTTTGGCGAACTAGATGTGCACCCCGCCGCGGCAAACGCAACGGGACATCAAGAAATCTTGGTCATCTCTGCCGACGAGAATTCAGATAGAGCAAATGGGGAAGCGTGGCACTCCGATGTGTCATGTCAGCCGCAGCCACCCATGGGAAGCATCTTGTACATTCACGATGTTCCACCGAGTGGCGGCGACACCATGTTCTCCAACATGTATGCCGCCTATGCCGCCCTCAGCGACAAGATGAAGGAATACCTGGACGGACTTGTTGCCGTACATGACGGCGAACATGTGTATCGCGGTCTGTACTCCGGGGTAGCCGATAAACCTTCCTACCCGCGGTCAAAACATCCAGTGGTACGCACTCATCCAGAAACTGGCAAGAAGTGTTTGTTCGTGAATCGTTCCTTCACCACGCACATTGTTGGTGTACCTCGCGATGAGAGTGACGCAATACTGAATTTCCTGTACCAACACATGGAACATCCGAACTTTCAGTGTCGTTTTCAGTGGGAACCAAATTCCATTGCGTTCTGGGATAACCGGTGCGCGCAGCACCGCGCTATTTGGGACTACTGGCCACATCGTCGTTATGGCCACCGCGTTACGGTGATGGGCGACACCCCGTACTGACGATTGCTTGGCGCTATCCGTCAGTGTAGGTGTATGGGATTCTTCCGACAGTCACACAACACGCCAGCCGTTCCAGAGGGGAAGGCATCGTTGCCTCAGCCAACCAAGCCGGTTGTCACCATCAATATGGGCGGGGTTCGCGCCGAGCTTGGTGCTGGTGACCATTTGTCGGGACGCCGCGAAGTGGCTGGAGTTGACGTGGTCTTTGCTTTTGATACCACGGGGAGCATGAGCGGGTTCATTGATGGGCTGGTGTCTGCAATGTCATCCTTTGTTGACGTGTTGCAAGAACGCGGCCTTGATTGGAGAACCACTTGTGTTCCGTTCGGTGATTTGCTTATTCCTGGCGACAAGGTTGTGAGCACTGTGCCATGGGCAACGAGCGTTGGTGCTGCTCGTTCCCAACTTCAATCAATGCCCCGATTCAACGGCGGTGGAAACTTCGGTGAATCTTCGTATGAAGCCGTCGCCGTCGCGCTGAGAAAGAAGTTTCGGCACAACTCAATAAAGATCGTGATTCTGATTACCGACGATGAGCCACATCAGCACAAGTACTCGACGGCCCAAATCATTACCCAACTGAAAGAAGCAGACGCGCTGTGCTTTTCAGTAAGTCATGCCTCACAGACGTACACAAAATTGGTGAACGAAACCGGCGGGACGCTCATTCCCATCGGCTCTTCAGTGAATATGTCTGCAATCATCGATGCTTTCTTGCGCCTTGCAAATGATTTGGCGCAGCGAAGCAAGAAGATTCATGAGCTTGCCAACGGCTCGCCTCAAAGACTGCTGGAGATTGAGCGACAATGACGCAGCCATGCGACGTTGACAAGTTCTATGAGGTGTTGGGAGTAGCCCCATCTGCTTCACCAGAAGCTATTCGTTCTGCGTATCGAATTGAATCAAAGAAATGGCATCCAGATGTCAATTCTGATTCGGCGGCCACTGCTCGCATGGCTCTCATCAATGAAGCATTCTCTGTGCTGAGTGATCCTGTTCGACGTTTCGAATACGATCGAAAACAACCACCTATGCCGGTGATTTCATGTTCCACACATGACGCATCACTTGGGCAAAGAACAAAGAAGATTGTCGTTACCGTGACGTCCAATAGGACGATTGGGAACATTGATTTCCCAACTCCCTACGGAGTCGGGTGGACTGCCACCGTGCAAGTCATTGACGCGACGTCTTTTGTCATTGAAGTGACAAAGGAAAAGTCAGGTGCCGTGGGCGTTTCCTATTTGGATTTTTCAGTTGATGGATGCAGGCAGTCCATTCGGGTTGACGTTATTGGCGCGAAGGCTCGGAAGGCAGTGGCCACTAAGTCAGGTGCCGTGGGCGCAGCTTTTGCTGGCATGAATTCATTTGCAGGACTTTTCCTTGTTGTGACCTGCTTTGGCGGAATCGGATTATTCGTGGGTCTCTCTGGTCGTCAATCAATCAACTTGTGGTCACAGATGCAGGTTCGCGACTCGCAGACATCTCTCCAGATGTTGAAACTTCTGGGTTATGTCGTTGCTCTGTGCGTCTTATACCTATTCAACGTGCATGTGGTGACCGGGCATTGGTCGCTGAATCGACAACTGCGTCAGACTTTGGCAATTGCGTCGTATGTGGTCTGCCTGAATGCGGTGTGGCCAATAGGTCTGTCGTGGCTTCTTCTAGCACTATTCGTTATCTGGGCATTGCGAACTTGGGTACGGTTGTAACTATGGGCGATAACGCAGGTTGGACTATTGACGACAGGGCCCTCTTAGAAATCTCTTCAGTTCCCTTTGAACAATTGTTGTCACGTGCAACGGAGAAAGACCTGCTGGCAATCAATCATCTCTATCGCGTCTATACGAAATCAATCTTGAAGCGAAAAGCGATGAGGGCATGCTCACACCTCTCTCACATGGGAAACAAGTGCCAGAGCATAGAGTCTGACATTGAACATGCCTATGACGCGGCGTTACAGCACGGCATAGAGAGAGTTTTTGGTTATAGATCAAAGAGCGATCAGACCGACTTGTCCATTTCGCTCAAGGATCAATTTGACGCGAAAGATTTACCCAATCTTCAATCTCAACGCTCATCTGTCTTGAATCAGATCAACAAAGAGTTGAGTGACAATAAGAATACGTCCAGACATTCGTCTGTTGAGTTGTGGGGAATGCTCGTATCTCAATTTCTTAAGACCGGATTTGTTGATGAGTCCCGCCGTAAGTGGAATATGTCGAGGGGGCTGGTTGCACGAATTGACCAGTCCGCCTATTTCTTCAAAAAGTCATCTAGCACCGCAGTGAATTCTGAGTTCACAGATTTTTTCAATAGGTTTTGTGAAAATTGGACATCAACGACTCGCGCAGTTGAAGTTGCGGTGACAGAGGGGCGGGGTACGCCCGAAGCAGTGGCCCTTATGAAACTTCTGTCGATCATCGCATGTGATTTTTTGGATCCGCGCGACCTCTTAAAGTTTCTTCGCGTTCTCTACTGGGATGCGTGCGAGAACACCTTGCAGGATCGGCATCCCGTTGACACTGAACGACTGTATCGATCTCTGTGTACCTTTGACTTTCTCCCCGCCATTGGCCGTGATGAAGTGTCGCACGAGTCAACGGGGCATCTGGCAACTGTTGTTGAAGCGTGTCTTGCACGGTCCTACCCAGAAGGAACACCAGATGACAAACAAGCCATTTCAATCAACTTGAGAAGAGCGCGGGACGCCTCCCGAATTTTGTCGAACCTCTCGTGGACCGATGGCGAGTACCTGTTCGACAAACAAGGCGAGATGGATTATGTCGACACTGGTGACGACAGCGAGGCGACGTACTGATCATGAGTGATGAACTAGGCAATCACTCGGGTCTGTATTTCCCGCCGCGAGTGGTCGACGCAATTGGGCGTCGTGTTCGACCAGGATGTGTTGTGTCAACCCAATTCGATGCGCTGACGGTTGAAGCGCAGGTGCAGGGATGGTCAGAAGATGGGCTTATCCTTCTTTCACTTGACCGCCAGCACGAAGATTCACCGCTTCTGTTCGTGGCGCACCCATCAGTGGTGGAAAAAATAGATGCTGAACCCGACGAAGCCATCCTTTCTGATGATTTTTTTGTCGAGGTGGGCGGACCATCTTCTGTACTTATTGTGAGCGTGGGTACAAGAGATCTCATCTTGCGTCGAGGTGCCGATGGCAAGCGTCAAAATTGCATTTTGCCTGATCTCTTTGATTTTGTTTTCACCGATGCGTCCTCCACACATTCACGAGTCGGTATTCGTGAGTGGTCCCTTGCAGTCAAGTCAGCACTTCTTGCTATGAGCGAGGAAGAACGACACAACGTCATTCGGCGCGAGCTCCATGCCCCCATCCTGCAGCGCGTTATTCAAGAATCAGTGTTGCCAAGGACGCTCGAGCGAATTGTTCTAGTTGCGACCGATCAACGAGTTCCACACCCGCAAGACACGGTGCACACTGCGGAAATTCTCAAGATGTGGCTTGAAGCCAACCATCACGTCGTAGGCATGGGAGTGCCTCAAATGGAACGTCGCTGGTTCAAAGAGGTTCTGATTGAGAGCGTCACAGCACTTCCACACGTGGTGGAATCGGTTGCGCATTTCTGCCAACTACGAATGGGTACTTGGGCTGCAGGTGCTGACCGTCTCGTGGTCGTACATGGTGGTGGTACTCCGGCCATGAAGATGGGGGTCCTGGTGGCAGCGTCACAATCCCGGCGTCACATCGTGAGACACGTGCAAGTGCCCGCCCCTAACCCACGTACGGGCCAG
>CAIVDG010000219.1 GCA_903904615.1 uncultured Acidimicrobiaceae bacterium
CCACCACGGTCGCCGGCCTGTTGCGGTTTCTTTCCGCATCCAGGTTTCGGAAGAAATCCGATGCAGTTCGATGGCTCATTCTCTAGGTCGTACACAAATGTTGAATCTGGCGACGCGGGAATCGTTGTGTCAGGCGAATCGGCTGCATGAACTGCCGAGAGTCCAAACGGGGAGAGTGTGAGAAGAACGGCACACGCAGTTGCGGCAAGTCGGGGCATACCTCCATCGTCACACGCCAACTAGGGTGGAACAAATCATGGGAGCACAAGTCACACAGAATCACGATGTTGTTTTAGTGGTCGACTTTGGTGCCCAATACGCCCAACTCATTGCTCGACGCGTTCGTGAAGCTCAGGTGTATTCAGAGATTGTCCCGCATCGCATCACAGCAGCCGAGGTTCAGCAAAAGGCTCCCCGCGCCATCATTTTGTCTGGCGGTCCAAAGAGTGTTCACGTTGATGGCGCCCCTGCACTCGATCCCGCCATCTACGAACTGGGAATTCCCATTCTCGGAATCTGTTACGGCTGTCAATTAGTCGCACAACAGCTGGGCGGAACTGTTGCTCGTGGCGGCAGAGGTGAATACGGTCGCGCAACGTTGACTCGTGCCGGAACATCGGCCGTGTTGGCTGATGCTGCCCCCGCATCACACGACGTGTGGATGAGCCATTTCGATTTCGTCAGTGAAGCGCCCGCTGGTTTTGTCACTACGGCGTCAACTCCCGACGCGCCTCACGCAGTTATTGAAGACACTCGCCGCAACATTTTTGGTGTGCAATATCACCCAGAGGTAGTGCACTCATCTTTTGGTCAAGAACTCCTGGTGCGCTTCTTGGTTGATGTTGCCGGATGTTCGCAAGACTGGACAATGGCAAACATTGTTGAAGATCAAATTGCCGCTATTCGAGCTCAAGTAGGAAACGAACGCGCCATCTGTGGTTTGTCGGGCGGAGTCGATTCGTCCGTTGCAGCTGCACTTGTGCATCGCGCCATTGGGTCACAACTCACATGTGTCTACGTAGACACGGGTCTCATGCGTCGTGGCGAAAGCGAACAAGTGGTGGAAACCTTCCGCCGCAGCATGGGCATTGAACTTATCCATGTCGATGCGGGCGACAGATTCTTTGAAAAGTTGCGGGGCATTACAGAACCAGAAGCAAAACGTAAAGCGATTGGCGAGCTGTTTGTGCGTATCTTTGAAGAGCACACAGGTGGAATCACCGATGCAAAGTTTCTTGTTCAAGGAACGCTGTACCCAGACATCGTGGAGAGCGGTGGCACCGATGGCACGGCCGCAGTCATCAAAAGTCATCACAATGTTGGTGGGCTTCCCGATGACATGGAGTTGGAATTGTGCGAGCCACTGCGCGCGCTCTTTAAAGATGAAGTTCGCAAGGTAGGAATTGAACTTGGCTTGGCCGACGACATCGTGTGGCGTCAACCATTCCCAGGACCTGGTCTGGGTGTTCGCATCATTGGTGAAGTCACTCCTGACAAAGTGGCAACGCTTCAGCACGCCGATGAAATCGTTCGTCACGAAGTGAAAGCCGCTGGCCTCGAACGAGAGATTTGGCAGTCGTTTGCAGTGTTGGCCGATATTCGCAGTGTTGGCGTCATGGGAGACGAGCGCACCTATGGTCACCCCATCATCATTCGTGCAGTGACGAGCGACGATGCCATGACCGCAGACTGGGCACGTTTGCCATACGACCTTCTCGAGAAGATGTCGAACCGCATCATCAACGAAGTGCCAGGCATTAACCGAGTGGTGTACGACGTCACGTCGAAACCACCCGGCACTATCGAGTGGGAATAGCGCTTCTCATAGTTTTTTCCCTTGTATTGTAAGGGAATTAGCACTTCTGAAGTCTGCGAACACTGCGGCGCAACTACCGTATAAGGGTCATGAACGCCACCCGCCGCCACCGGGGATCTCGCAGATCCGTTCTTACTCACATTCTTTCGGCGGCCCTCCTTGTTGGTCTCGTGGTCTTTCCTTCTCGTGCGTCGGCCGACACCATTGACGACAAGCGCCGCCAGGCCGAAGCCATTGCCGACCAGTTAGAGAACTTGGTGGAACAAATGGACATGCTGGGCGAAGACTACGCAGAGTCGCTTGTTGAGCAAGCCGAATTGGCCACAGAAATAGAACAAGCCCAGGCTGACGTTGCTGCAGCAGAGGCTCAGCTCTCTCAAATGCGTGGCACGTTGTACATGTCGGCCGTTACTCAATTCATGCATGGCGGTCGCAACTCAACACTGACCAACCTGTTTGCGTCGGCCGGAGGCGTGCAAGACGCTTTGCAGCGCACCCAACTCACCTCCATCGCGATGAACCAGGGTGCTCTCACCACCGACTCTCTTGATGCCACAGCCACAGAGCTCATCAAGAAGAAAGCGGTTCTTGAGAAGAAGCGCAAGAAAGCCGAGAACGTGGCGTCTTACGTGCTGGAGCGCAAAGGTGCCGCCGAGTCGCTGGCAGAGAAGTATCAGCAGTTGCAATCGTCGGTACAAGGTGACTTGGCTGATTTGTTGCGTGAAGAACGTGCCCGTAGAGAGCGTCAAGCATTAGAAGATGCGCAACGTGAAGCCGCTGGTTTCAAGAGCAAGTACTCGTCACTTCGGAAAAAGTACGGCAATATCCCATCCGTGTCGGCGCGCGCTCAAACCGCAGTTCGCGCCGCGCTGTCTCAATTGGGTGTGCCCTACAGATACGGCATGAGTGCGCCTGGTCGCGCATTCGACTGTTCGGGTCTCACCACATATGCATGGGGCAAAGCTGGTGTTGGGCTTCCACGAAACTCTCGTCGCCAGTACAACGCGTTGCCGAAAATTCCGAAGCAATTTGCTCAGCCAGGTGACCTCATTTTCACCGGGTCTCCCATTCACCATGTGGGCATTTACCTCGGAAACGGAACCATGGTGCATGCCCCACAGACGGGTGACGTTGTGAAGATTGGACCAATCCGTTGGTGGAAGGTCGTCGGCGTCGTACGTCCGCGCTAGTAGCCACTACGGTCATTCCCCATGCAGGGGATCAATGAAGAGCGCGTTGAAGCGTGGCTGAACACCAACATTGACGGCGCACAAGGCCCGTACACCTACACATTGATTGCAGGTGGTCGCAGCAACCTCACGTTCCATGTTGTTGATTCGCGCGGATTACAAATGGTGTTACGTCGTCCACCGATGGGCCATGTACTCGCAACAGCACACGACATGGCACGTGAACACCGACTCATGTCGGCTGTTGGCACAACGAATGTTCCCGTGCCCCGCACACTCGGACTTTGCACGGACGAGGAAGTTAATGGCGCACCGTTTTATGTGATGGCGTATGTACCTGGCGTTGTCCTCGACAGTCCAGAAAAGGGCCATCAACTGCCTGAACATCTACGCACATCCGCATCGGAACATTTGGTCGATGTTCTTGCCGATCTTCATGCCGTCGATGTAGACGAAGTTGGTTTAGGGAATCTCGCAAAGCGCGAAGGCTATGTTGAGCGCCAAGTGAAGCGCTGGTCAACTCAGTGGGCTAATTCAAAAACTCGAGAACTGCCCGCAATTGAAGAAGTGGCGCAGTTGTTGGCGTTACGTATTCCAGAACAACACGGTGTTGCCATTGCTCACGGCGATTATCGATTCGGCAACTGCCTCACCAATATTGAAACCGGCAAAATTGCTGCAGTGCTGGACTGGGAACTGTGCACGTTGGGCGACCCATTGGCAGACCTTGGTTACATCGGCATCTATTGGACAGACCCTGGCCAACCAATGAATCGCACAAATGATCCGTCGGGGCTTCCAGGATTCTGCACATTTGATCATTTGGTCGAAAGGTATGCGAAGCGCACGGGGCGTGATGTATCAAACATCTCGTATTACAAAGCGTTTGCAAGTTTTCGTTTGGCAGTCATTGCAGAGGGCGTGTACGCGCGTTATCTGCACGGAGCAATGGGTGACCAGGAAATTGATTTGGAACCAATGAAGTTGAGCGTGGACAATCTTGCAGAATCTGCACTGCACGCGTTGAAAGGAAAATAGAACATGGCACTTGAAGATTGGTCAAAGGGTTCATTTACAGCGGCCACATACACGCGTGACACCTACAGAAAAGGTTCTGGTCCAGTGGTCATTGTTGTTCACGAGATTCCGGGCATTACTCCTGCAGTTGAACGCTTTGCGAACGATGTGGTGAATGCCGGTTTCACGGTTGTCATGCCAGACCTCGTTGGCACTCC
>CAIVDG010000220.1 GCA_903904615.1 uncultured Acidimicrobiaceae bacterium
CACGAACGCGAACGGTACTTCTGGGCGTTCGTTGTTGCGTTGGTGTTGTTCAGCATGGGTGGTTTGTTTGCAATATATGAAGGCATCAGCAAATTCCGGCATCCTCACAAAACTGAAAGCGTCGGCATCGCTGTGGGCATCTTGGTAGTCGCGATTCTTCTGGAGACCTTTTCATTGCGTACTGCTGTACGTGAAGTGGCCCATGTGAAGCCTGCTGGGCAGTCGTATTGGCAATTCATTAAGAGGGCGAAGTCCCCAGAGTTGCCAACGGTGTTACTTGAGGATATTGCCGCTGAAACTGGCTTGTTCATTGCGTTGTTTGGAGTTCTGATGGGCCATTACACCCACAATTCGCGGTGGGATGCTGCTGGATCAATTGGAATCGGAGTGTTGTTGGTGGTGGTGGCATTCATCTTGGGCGTGGAGATGAAAGCGCTGTTGATGGGCGAAACTGCTACACGCGAGAATCGCATGGCTCTCGCGACTGCACTTCGCGGTCATGAACATGTTCGATCAGTTGTGTATATGCATACGGAACATTTGGGGCCAGATACCTTGTTGGTTGCTGCAAAGGTGATTTTTGATCCGTCGTTACCAGCTGCCGCAGTGAGCAGGACAATTGATGAAGCTGAGGCCGCGATGCGGGTGGCAGTACCAATTGCGAAATTCATTTTTATTGAACCCGATATGGCTCGCGTCTAGATCTTGGTGCTGAGCCAATTCGTTTAGGCGGCGGGATCATTCGTCTCGGAGGCAGGCTTACTCGTCTCGGTGGCGGGCTCATTTGTCCCGGTGGCGGGATACCGACGGTCGGGACCCCAGTACCTCTTTTCACATCGTTCGGGATACCGACAGGTTTTGAATCGAATGACGGCGTGACGGCATACCGCTAGTGGGTCCGCACAATGCCTGATGACGGCATGGCGGTGTGACGGCATGGCGGTGTGACGGCATGGCGGTTGGGTTGGGTTGGGTTGGTTCCCTAATGACGGCATGCCGTCTTACGAGTGTGGAGGTGACGGTATGACGGCATCGCAGAAGTTTTGGGGAGGGGTCCACGTCTGCAACGGCGGGATGCCGTCACCCGAGAGGTTCGCAATGAGCACTTCCCTCTGCAACGGCGGGATGCCGTCACCCGTCGACAGCGCAGCACGAAAGGACCACATCGGGCCGCGAAACAAGAAACAAGAAACGAGAAGCAACCAATCTCGAGACATGAACCAACCGATAAGGTAAGAAACACAACTCAACCAATGGGGAGCTCGCACGTTTCGGTGGGCTGAGAGGGTGGCCGCGGCCACCGACCCAAGAACCTGATCCGGGTAATGCCGGCGGAGGGAATCGGACATGGCGCAACGCCAAGCACTCATCTTCATAGGCGGGGACTCACCACACGAGAACGCTCTCGCGTATGTGAACAGCGATCCAGAAGCGCTGATCATCGCTGCCGACTCCGGCTGGGAACACGCGTGCGCAGCTGGCGTCATCCCACACATCCTCATTGGCGATATGGACTCCATCTCCCCTGCTCATCTCGCCGATGCGCGCGCACGAGACGTCACCATTTACGAACATCACCCCGACAAAGACCACACCGACACGGAACTCGCACTACGACTCGCTGAATCTCTGCACTACGACACGATTCACGTGATTGCAGGCGGTGGTGATCGATTCGATCACACCCTGTCAATGATCCACTCTCTTGCCGCACACACAAACGACGCCACGATTACCGCGCACATTGGACAATCATTTGTTCGAATAGCCACTCCGCGAACAACCACAACACTCTCAGCGAACGAAGGCGACACCATCTCACTCATTCCGCTTGGTGGTCACGCAAAAGGTGTCACCACAACCGGATTGAAGTGGAATCTCACGCGATCAACGTTGAAAGCATTCGCATCTCGTGGCGTCAGCAATGTTGCC
>CAIVDG010000221.1 GCA_903904615.1 uncultured Acidimicrobiaceae bacterium
CGCGAAGAGTGGGTTGATGAAGGTTCCACGCGGCCAACGCGTCGTCCCGCAGGTGTTCGTGCAAAGGCAACGGGACGTGCACAAAAAGGCGGCCGCAAGGAAGTTCGCGCACTCGACAGCGTGGTGGAAGAGTTTGAGCGCGCCATTGGTTCGCGTGCATCAGTTCGCGCTCTAAAGCGATACGAAGCAGCCCTCCAGGCATTCGAGGCAAATCGCTATGAGGATGCCCGCAAGATTCTGAATCCAATGTCGAAGGAATATGCCGACGTTGCTGCAGTGCACGAGATGCTTGGTTTGTGTTTGTATCGCGCAGGCCAATGGAAGCGTGCGCTCACAGAACTAGAGATTGCTGCGCGCTTGAATCCTGAGTGGATCTTCAATCATGCGGTGATTGCAGATTGTCACCGCGCACTTGGAAATCATCAGATGGTGGAAAAGTATTGGCGTGAACTTGCCGATGCTTCTCCGCATCCAGAGTTAGTGGCTGAAGGTCGCATAGTGATGGCGGGTTCATACGCCGATCGCGGAATGCTGCAAGAAGGTCTCGACTTATTGTCAAAAGCTGCCGGCGACTTGAAGCGTCCTGCTGAGTATCACCTTCGTCAGTGGTTTGTTATTGCCGACCTGTATGACCGTCAAGGCAATGTCATTAAGGCGCGTCAATTCTTCGAACGAATCGCATCATTTGATCCGCAATTCGTCGACGTAGCTGAACGTCTTTCCACGTTAGGCGCATAAACGCACACACGCATCCCAACGAAAGGGGATGCAGTGTCCAAAGAAGAAGTATCAGAAGGTCTGAATCGGGTTGTTCTCGTTGGTGAAGTGACATCGTCGCTTGTGACTCGTGAATTATCAGACGAATCGGTGGTGTCTACGTTTGATCTTCTCACCGATATCGAGGCTGGTCGCGTAACAGTGCCGGTGTCTGTTGAAGGAGTTCCTTCGGTGGTGGATGTAGGTGCGCAGGTCTGCGTTATCGGATTTGTCCGACGTCGATTCTTTCGCTCCGGTGCATCTGTGGCCAGCAGAACAGAGGTTGTGGCAGATGTCATCACACCTATGCGCCGCAAGGCTCAGGTACGAAAGGCCGTGCAATCAGTGGTGGAAGATCTCTCGTCCTTTCTTGATGCCTGACTAGTGTTGACCTCGGCGAAAGTACGAGGACCCCATGAACAACGAGCAACTCACCCGCATGCGCGATGGAAAAGGTTTCATTGCAGCACTTGACCAAAGTGGTGGAAGCACTCCCAAGGCATTGAAGTTGTATGGCATTGAAGAAAGTGCTTACTCCGGCGACGAGGAGATGTTTGCTCTCATTCATCAGATGCGCTCTCGCATGATGACCAGCCCTGCCTTCACCGGCGAACGCGTGCTCGGAGCAATCTTGTTCGAAGGCACCATGGACCGCGAAGTGGAGGGCGTGGGTGCAGCCGAGTATCTGTGGTCTCAAAAGAAGGTCATTCCGTTCTTGAAAATCGACAAGGGTCTCGCCGACGAAGAAAACGATGTTCAGATCATGAAGCCCAATCCCGGTCTCGATGAATTGCTTGCGAAAGCGAAGTCAAAGGGAATCTTTGGAACCAAGATGCGTTCGGTGATTAAGGAAGCAAACGCTGCTGGAATTGAAGCAGTTGTGGCGCAGCAGTTCGAAGTAGGCCGTCAAATCCTTGCCGCTGGCTTGGTGCCCATCATCGAACCTGAGGTAGACATCAATAGCGGCACGAAAGGCGAGGCAGAAGTTCTGCTGAAGAAAGCCCTTCTGGCTGAACTCGATCGTCAGCCGGCCGACCAGCCCGTCATGTTGAAGTTGACATTGCCAAACATTGATGGTTTCTACGATGAGCTCGTAGCCCACAAGAGTGTTCTCCGCGTTGTTGCTTTGTCGGGTGGATACTCCCGCGACGATGCAAACGCAAAGTTGTCACGCAACAAGGGCATCATCGCCAGTTTCTCACGCGCGCTCACTGAAGGACTCTCGGCACAACAAAGCGATGCTGAGTTCAATTCTGCAATCGACGCCGCCATTGGCAGCATCTACTCCGCATCAATTAGCTAGGCGTATTAGCGAAGCGGACGCATCACCATTCCGGTGCGCAACTTCGGTGTGAAGAAAGTGGACTTTGGTGGCATGAGTTCGCCTGTGTCGGCTGTTCTTCTAATTTCTTCCAGTGACACAGGCCGAATAAGAACGGCCGCACCGTAAGCACCAGTGCCAACCTTGCGAAGCACCTCTTTGATGCCGTGCTGATAAGTGACCACATGTTGTGTTGCCGCTAATGCATGCTCAAGTCGAGAGCTATCTAAGGCGCGGACCCCAACAAACGTCACTTCTCGCGGAGTGAGATAGATGCCCGTTCCGTCGGGCTTCACAAGACACAAGCATCCGCGTGTGTCCATGTCGGCGATTGTGTTGGCTCCAACGGGTCCCGCATCACTTGTTGTGTAATGCGTTTCAAGGGACGACAACAGTGTTGCAGCATCAATGTCGTAGAGACGATGAATGGCAGCAACGCTTAACTGTTCCTGTACCAATTCACCGACATACGTCATGGTGAGCTCGGCATCACGAGGGCCGTTTTGTGAACGACTCTCGTCGCGGAACGTGCGACTAATTGCGTATCTGTGATGTCCATCGGCGATAAGAACCGGTTGTGATGACACCATCTCGCTAATGCGTGTAATGCGCGCAGAATCGGACACCCGCTCCAGCACATGGTGTACGCCTTCTTCGTCGGTGCACTCTGCAACAACCTCTGCCGGTTCCATCAACGCGTCTGTAAGTCCTGATGTGAGAGAAAGCCCCCACACGGGGCTGAGGTTGGCATGTGTTGCTCGAGTGAGATCTAAGCGATCGGTTTTTGCCTTTGGAGTTGTTCGCTCGTGCGGGAGAACACCACCTGCGCCTTCGTCCACAACTTCAAGTGCTCCAATGACGCCCACTGTTGTGCGCGTGCGACCTGCGTCGTCGGTGAAGGTCATGCGATAGATAGAGAATGTGGGTGACGCGTCTTCGGTGACAACGCCATGTGCAACCCATGTGCGTAGAACCTCGGCTGCTCGTTCGTAGCGTGCGTCGCCATCGGCTTCCACGGGATAATCAACGCGAACGATGTTGCTTTCGTGTAGAGCGGCGTATTCGGCGCGACGGTCTTCATCAAAAACGTCATAGGGCGGGGATGTTTGAGGAGTGATATCGGCAGAACCTGATGTGGAATAGCGGAGGGCGGGGAATGGTTCGAATCGCGGCACGCCAACAAGGGTGGCAGGATTGAGGGCTATGAACAAAACGCCTTCTGCATCCGTCGTTCTGTGCGACCTCGACGGAGTGGTCTGGCTGGCTCATGAGCCCATCCCTGGTTCGGTAGATGCGATAGCGCGACTGCGTGAGGCGGGGTCTCGTGTGGTGTTTGTGACGAACAATTCCTTCTCCACGCTCAATCAGCAGATCGATGCGCTGGGATCCCTCGGAATTCCCGCTGAAGGAGATGTGGTCACTTCAGCAATGGCCGCGGCATCAGTTCTTCAGGCGGGTTCGCGTGTCTTGGTGTGCGGGGGAGAAGGTCTCATTCAAGAGGTTGAGCGGGCGGGTGCAGAAGCGGTCGTTGCCTATCGCCAACGTGGCGCTCTCGGGCCCTTCGATGCCGTCGTGGTCGGTTTCCACCGAGAGTTTGATTTCGAAGTGTTGTCCGATGCGCTCACTGCAGTGCGCAATGGTGCAGCACTCATCGGTTCAAACTCTGATCCGAACTACCCAACGCCTACTGGGCCAATTCCTGGTGGCGGATCCATTCTTGCTGCCATTGAAAAAGCAACTGGGGTAGCGGCACGTGTCACCGGCAAGCCACATCAGCCGATGGCAGATCTTGTTCGCGCTCTGTGTCCTGGCGTCGGAGTTGACTCCATGGTGATGGTGGGGGACTTGCCAGAAACTGACGGACGTTTCGCTCGTACTCTCGGATGTCGCTACGGATTGGTGTTGAGCGGCATGACCGCTTCTCATGAGGGTGTCGACGCCGATATTGTCGCGACATCGCTTGAGGGAATTGCAGATCACCTTCTCGGTGTCTCATAGGCGCTCTTTGACCGCAAGTACGATGAGAGCGTGAGAATTCGACTTGATGCTGCTCTCGTGAAGAGGGGCCTAGCCGAGAGTCGTTCCGAAGCTGCACGTTTGATTGAAGCGGGTCATGTCACCGTCTCGGGAACTTTCGCCGATAAGTCGTCTCGCCTGGTGGGTGCAGACGAACCGATAGCGGTCGTTGTTGAAAAGAAGTTCGTGAGCCGTGGTGGTGAGAAGATGCAACACGCGCTTGACGAGTTTTCCATCTCTGTCGACGGCCGTTCAGTCCTTGATGCTGGTGTCTCCACCGGTGGTTTCACTGATTGCGTTCTGCAACGCGGGGCGCGACGGGTGTTTGCGGTTGACGTAGGGAGAAATCAACTACATGAGAAAATCAAAGATGATGAACGCGTTACATGGCGTGATGGAGTAAATGTTCGTTCACTCCAACGCGACGAGCTTCCATTCCCGTGTTCTCTCGTGGTGGCCGATCTTTCTTTCATCTCTCTCACCAAAGTGCTCGAAGCGCTCATGGGTGCAGTAACGGCTGAAGAGGGTTTTCCCATCCCGGGGCTCGTGCTTCTCGTGAAGCCCCAGTTCGAGGCAGGTCGGATCGAGGTCTCTAAAGGCAAAGGGGTCATTACCGACCCCGCTATTCATGAAGAAGCGGTTCAGTCCGTCAGAGAGTGTGTGGGTGCCCTTGGGGGCCATGTGGTGGGCGTTGTGGAATCGCCCATTAAAGGCTCCGAAGGCAATACCGAGTTCCTCATGTTCGTTGAATGCCATTCCTCTTCCGTAGGTTGTGTGGCATGACTTCTATCGGCCTCGCAGTTCATCGGTTTCGTCCCGATGCGTTGGCCGTTGCGCGCACGGTGGCTGAATGGGCGAGTGAACGGCACATGAGTGTTGTCGCCGATGAAGCAGACCTCGCTGCCATTGGGTCGTCCTTGGTGGTGGCTGGCGATGTGGCCACTGCCGATGTTCTTGTGTCTGTGGGTGGAGACGGAACCATGTTGCGCGCGGTTCGTTCCGTGAACGGTGCGGCGATACCCATCATCGGTGTCAACCTCGGCATGCTGGGATACCTGGCCAATGTCGAACAAGAGTCCATTCTCGATGCATTGAACGCGTGGCACACGGGTACTGAAGGCGGCGCCTTCCAATATGACGACCGAATGCTCCTCGAAGTTTCCATCTGGACGAACGGTGCTCGTAAAGCAAATCTGCTTGCGCTGAACGAAGTTGTCATTGAGAAGAAAGAAGCCGGACACACGGTCAGGCTGGGAGTCGACATTGACAGTGCGCCATTCACCACCTATGCAGCGGACGGTCTCATCATTGCCACGCCCACAGGCTCTACGGCCTACTCCATGTCGGCGCGTGGGCCCATCTTGTCGCCACGACTTCGTGCCGTATTGGTGACGCCTGTGTCTCCACACATGTTGTTCGATCGCTCCATGGTGCTCGACCCTTCCGAACCAGTTCGCGTTGAGGTTCTTGGTCATCGAGAAGTCAACGTTGCCACCGATGGCGGCTTGGTGTACTCACTACAACCAGGCGACATCGTGGAAGTGCGCGCGGCAAAGGAGGTTGCTCGTTTCATGAGATTTGAAGAGCAACGTTTCCATCACGTACTGAAATCAAAATTTGGGTTGAACGATCGCTAATGCTTGTTGAGCTGTCCATTGAGAATCTGGGCATCATCGAGTCCTCGCGCCTGACATTCCACGATGGCTTCACGGCGCTCACGGGTGAGACCGGTGCGGGCAAGACCATGCTGGTCGAGGCCATCAACCTGGTGTGTGGTCGTCGTGCAGAAGCCTCTGTTATTCGTGATGGCGCCGATGAGGCTCATGTGGAAGCCAGGTTCGTTCGCATGGGTGACGACGGCGAAGAAGAAGTCATTTTGGCTCGAACGTTGCATCGTGAAGGTCGTAGTCGTGCCTACATCAACGGACGAATGGCCACAGTCGCGGCGCTTTCGGAATTGGGCGAAGAACTTGTCGA
>CAIVDG010000222.1 GCA_903904615.1 uncultured Acidimicrobiaceae bacterium
CAACCACACCACCCTCAGCCACATCGTCTCAGCACCAAACCATGTGCGGGCATGGCGCACCGACGTGTACCACAAACTCGGCGGGCACGACATCCGGTTGCAAGTAGCCGACGACTTCGATTTAGTAGTCCGCACCTGCGCAGTCACCCACACCCACCACATACCCAAAATGCTGTACAAACAGCACATCGGGGAACACTCAGCGCAACGCCAACGAAACGCTTTGATCCAGCAACTGGTGCCTGAAATTAGGCAACGGCTCCCCCAGGTTATCTTTGGGCTAGACTCCTGACGGTCGGCAACAAAGGAGATCCCCATGCCAGGTCACTACGGTAAGAAGTCCAAGAGCGGCAAGAAGCACGAAATGATGGAAGGCTCCAAGGAACGCAAAATGGAGTACGGCTCAGCCAAGGGCGGCATGAAGAAAAAGGCCAAGAAGAAGAAGTAATGGCCGCCAAGAAAGCAAAGAAGGTCGCCAAGGTGATGCGTGAGTTCAAGGGTGGAACCCTGCACTCCGGCAAAGGTGGCCCTGTTGTGAAGTCCCGCAAGCAGGCTGTAGCCATCGCCATGTCCGAGGCTGGCATGGCAAAGAAAGCGAAGAAGAAGAAGTAAATGTCAACCGTTGGTGCTGTTATTGACCGCACCGTGCGGCAGTTGTTGTCGGGCACGGTGGAGGAACGCAACAAGTTGTCGTCCACTGTGACGGCTACAGCCACGTCTATCCCTCTGACTTACGACGTTGGTGGTGTCCGCAAGGGTGCGATCATTGAGATTGAGTCTGAGCAGATGTATGTCTGGGATGTGACGGTGGCAAGCAAAACGGCGACCGTTGAACGTGGGTTTAATGGCACTACTGCGGCGTCTCATGCGTCGGGCAAGATTGTGACGGTGAACCCCAGGTTCCCAAGGGCCAATATTCTTTCTGCCTTAAATCAGGAGTTGGATGATTTATCTAGCCCGATGCACGGGTTGTTCCAAATCAAAACAATTGACATTGATTACAACGGTTCTGATGTGATGATGAACCTGCCCACAATGCAGAACGCTCTTGATTTGTTGAACGTGTCGGTGCGGAACATTGCAACCGAGTACCCGATTGTGCGCAAGGTGCACCTCATCAGGGATCTTCCAACGGATGATTTTTCGTCAGGGTTTGCGTTGCGGTTCGATCAGGGTGTTCGCCCTGGCCGTGTCCACATTGTGTACAAAGCGGCGTTTTCGAACGTCACAGTGGAAACACAAAACTTGCAGAACATTTCTGGTTTGCCCACAACCTGTGAGGACATTGTGGAAATGGGCGTTCAGATCCGGTTGATGTCAGCCCGTGAAATTAAGAGGAACTTCACCGAGTCGCAGGGCGATACCCGTCGTGCTGACGAGGTTGGTGCTGGGGCTGTGGCTAATTCGGTTACTGGTTTGCTTCGTTTGCGTCGTGACCGCATCATTGCTGAGGCCGCTAAACTGATGAGGCAGTACCCAACCTTCATGTCGAAGGTGTGATGTGGGGCTTATAGATTTCACTACCGCTTTTACTGGCGGACCAAGTTTTTATACAGGGTCAGCAACTTCTGATCTTGTGCCGTCGGTGTTTCCGGTGGCTATTAATGGTCGCCCGTATTTGATTGATTCACGGTCGGGGAAGTTCAGCCGCCAGTTGGATCAGCGTGTGCGTGATTCGCAAGATACGTCTACTGCGCCTGGTGAGTCGGCTATTAACCCGCAGGGGTTGTGGCGTCGTGGTCAGAACTCGTGGCATTTGGGTGCTGGCCAGTTTTATGCGGATGATGCGGCGGCGCAGGACTATAGGTTCTATAAGTCAAAGGGTATTAGCCCTTGGACTAAAGGGCAGTTGTCGTTGTTGAATGGTACGAAGCGAGCACTTGAGTCTGCAAATACAAACCTGTTCCTTGTGGCTGTTCGTTCTTCTGGTGGCACGAACTACTTGTATGTGGCTGATGGCAACACTTTGAAGTACACCACAGACCCGTTTGCTTCGTCGCCAACGTGGACTTCGGTAACAACTGGCGCACCTGCCGGTGCTATCACGGCACTTGGGACGAACGGTGTCAATGTTTACATTGGTTACGCCACACACGACATCTATTACACGACACCAGGTTCAGCATCAGTTTCGTTCTTTTACCCAACTGGCGGCTCAGGCACAGGCAAAACGTATGTGGGTTTTGATTACGCAAAAGGTTGGGGTATTGCCAGTGTTGATAACGCCCTGTATGTCATTGGTATTCAGTCCGGCTCTCATGCAGTTCATTACACGCATCCTGATACGACGTTCCGTTGGGTTGGTGCGGCTGGCGGGCCGAACGCCGCATATGCCGCAGGTTACGCTGGTGTCAAGTCCATCATTTACAAAATGACATTAAAGGCTGACGCAACAGGTTTGGACCAACCCATTGCGGCTCTTGAATTGCCGTTAGGTGAAGTTGTTTACAGCATCCACGGTTATCTCGGATTTATTATTCTTGGCACCGACAAGGGTGTTCGTTTCTGCACAACTGATAGCAACAACAATCTTATTGCTGGACCATTGATCCCTACTTCTGGTGCTGTTCGTGACTTTGTTGCGGACGATAAGTATGTTTGGTTTGGTTGGTCAAACTACGACGGCATTTCGTCTGGTTTGGGTCGCATGGATTTGTCCACGTTCACTTCGACGAACGCTCCTGCTTTCGCTACCGATTTGATGTACACCTCCACCGCTGACGTGGCATCAGTTACTGAATTCAACGAAAAGCGGGTGTTCAGTATCTCAGGTGTCGGTGTCATCGTGGAGGACACAGCCAACCTTGTGACATCTGGAACGGTTGAGGTTGGTAACTACCGGTGGGGTATCCCTGACCGTAAGTTTGCTCCACGTTTCGATGTCCGTATGCAACCACTGGTTGGGTCCGTATCTGTGTCGGTGTCGGCGGACACAGGGTCTTACGACAGCATCGGCACCCACAGCGACCAAGGCGATACCGAGCACACGTTCCTTGCTTCTGAAGAAAAGTTAATTGAGGCGGCGTACAAGATCACGTTGGCACGACAGACCGCCACAACGGGTCCGGTGCTGAACCGGTGGATGGTTCGGGCCTATGCGGCACCTGCCAGGTCACGACTCATCAGCGTCCCTGTTCTGATCCATAACAAACTGAATGTTCACGGCAGTGACTACTTCTTCGATGTGGAGTTCGAGCGGGACTTCCTTGAAGATTTGGCCCTGAACCCGAAGATCATCACCTACCAGGAACGGGGTGACGTGTTCACTGTCATCGTGGAAGATGTCCAGTGGCAGGCGGTAGACGCCCCTGAAATGGACTGGCTCTGGGAGGGGACGGCAACTGTTATTATGAGAACGATCACGGAGTAGGAAATGGCTGTTAAGACACGCAGAAAGTATGCAGGCAATGCCGCTCAAACGACGCTAAGTGCGACGTTGAACAGTGGTGCCACTACGACTACTTTGGCGGCGGCTACTGGTTGGCCTGCGTCCGGTCCGTTTTATGCGGTTGTTGATCCTGGTACTGCGGGTGAAGAAAAGATTCTGGTTGGTACGATTTCTGGTACCTCGTTGTCGTCTATCACTCGTGGTGTTGACGGCACAACGGAAGCATCACACGCTATTGGTGCAACGATTTATCCGGTGTTCACCGCTATTGATGCTGATGAGGCGAACGAACTAGCAAGCACTTATGCCAACCAGGGTGGCATTGTGTATCAGGGTGCGTCTACGTTCACCCAGTTGGCGATTGGTACTGCCGGTCATGTCTTGAAGGTGAACAGTGGTGCGACTGCCCCTGAGTGGGGTCAGGTTGCGGCGGCTGGTATTGCTTCTGATGCGGTGACCACTGCCAAGATTCTTGATGCGAACGTGACGTTGGCAAAGTTGGCGACAGTGTTGCAAAACGCTTTGCCGCCTGTCGGCACCATTGCCCCTTACGCTGGCACATCTGCCCCGACTGGTTGGTTGCTGTGCAACGGCGGCGCAATCAGTGGCACCTACACTGGCCTTATCTCCCTTGTTGGTGCGAACACTCCGAACCTGAAGGGCAAGTTCCTTGTTGGTTTGGATTCAACTGTTTCGGACTTTGATGGTTTGAGCAATGCCATTGACTCCATTGGTGATACTGGTGGTGTCGCAACAGTCACGCTGACTTCTGCTCAGTCTGGGGTTCCGGCGCACAGCCACCCGAACACGGCAACTGCTTCGAGCACAAGCACATCAACAACAACCATTGATGACCCAACCCATAGACATTCGTTCAGTGGGACAACTGACGGAACGAGTATCACGGTTGACCAGGGTTTCCCTGGCACGGGTGGGGCGGCAGGTTTCGGAACGTACACGTCGATTGATGCCACAAACAGTGGGGCAAACATCACCAACCCGCACTCTCACACGTTCTCTGGAAACACGGCCTATGTCGGAACAGGAATCTCTGCGTCCACATCAACTAGCACAAGCACAACAGTGACGATGAGCAACCAGAACAACACGACTGCCAATGCGGCCTCTGCCCATACGAACGTGCCGCCGTACTACACAGTGAACTACATCATTAAACACGACTACGTTTAGGAGATAACCATGATGTCAATGAAGATTCTTAAAGACGTGGTAGGACGCATGGTCGCCCTGTTCCTCGTCTCCTCCCTCGGTATCATCACCGGCTCGTCGGTCATCAACGCCATCAACCCAGAGCAGTCAATGCCACTGTGGTACTCGGCGGCTCTTGCTGGTTTCACAGCCTGCGCAACAGTCATCACCAAACTGGCACAAGCATCCCTTGATGGTGGCCTCACCAAAGAAGAAGTGGATGAGGCGTTCGGGGTTAAGTCAGAAACCCGTGAAGCAGTCAACGCAAAGAAGGCCGAGACTCAGGAAGAAGTAGTTGAAAAGCCGGTTCAGTAGAACCACCCTCATACTGATCGGGGTCTTTGCCCTTTTCTTCGCTTCCACAGCGCAAGCACAAAACATCAGAATCACCCAAACAGGTGATTACTGGTTCACGTTCTCCGCCCCTACCACCTTCCAGGTGCGTACTTACGCCGTTAATGGGTACTGGTCTGACCCGATGCTGTGGCTGTACAACAGTGACGGGGTGCTTCTTGCACAGAACGACGACTGGTTCGGGTTGCAATCCAACATACAAATCAACTTGGACCCTGGCGAGTACAGGCTTAGGACTGGTGTGTGTTGCTGGGATCCGAACCGTTGGTACGACGGTGTGCAGTACGACTTGTGGTCGGACCAAATACCGTATCAAACAACCACAACGTCAGAGCAAACAACAACCACAACAGAACCCCCAGAGACGTCCACAACATCAACAATGTCAACAACAGTTCCAGAGCCACAGAGTAGTACGCTACCAACATGGGAGACTACGACGACGACGAGCGAGCCAACGCCTACAACCGTCACATCTACCACGAGTTCGCCAACATCGTCCAGCACTACCACGACACAGCCCGACCCTCCCACGACGACATCGACTTTGATGCCGACGACTACGACGGAGCGGAGTACGACCACAACGGTAACCGTGTTGAGCCCGCCGGAACCGTCTACGACATCCTCTCCGGTATCTTCGGTGCCATCGCAGATTACGGTTCGTTCGACAATATCCCCGACGACTACGACTTACCGGACAACTTCTACGGTGCCGACATCAGTCTCTTCGATTGGGATGGAGACGACGACCACGACTACGACGACCCTTGTGAGCGAATCATTAAACGTGACAACAGTGACGGATTCAAACCCAGATTCTTCCTCATCAAGTTCATCCCAAAGAAAAAACCCGACAAAGACTTACCGTAAAAAGGTGGGCATTGGCCCTATTTCGTTCACTATTGAGGTGACGGAACAGCAACGCACAACGGTGATTGCGGCGGCGATCGTACAGATCACGACTGTTGCTAGTATCTCGGCAGTTAGCACTGGGGGTACGGGCACGAGGAGTCGGAGATGATCGAAGCGGTTCTGCGTAAGGTGTTTAAAGCACCTTTTGTTGAGGTGATGTTCGAGGAGGATGACTCGTTACCGGAGTGGTCGGTCACGTTGGAGGAGCGGCTCTGTTCTGTTATTGGGGTGGAGTCTGGTGAGGTTGCGTTGGTGCGTAATCAGCCGGTGACTGTGTTTGCCAACGGGGAGAACAAGGGTTCTACGAATGTGGTGGGTTTGTTGGGGCACGGCCCGCATCATGTGCGCCGTCAAGTGCTGAGCCGTCTCACCCGCCACCTTATCGGCGGTGCGTGGACGCTTGCTGGCATGATCATTGTGGTTGTCACGTTGTCCGGTGCGGCGCAACTAATTGCCCTTGTTCTGTGTGTGGTAGCGTTCGTGGCTGACTTAATGTCTATTGCTATACGGAGGCCATGATGCCAGGACGCAAGTACACAGGTAATTCTGACGGTTTGAGCAGGGTTGGTGCCCGCCCAGGTTTGAAGAAGTTTGTTCAGTTGGCTGAGGCTGAGGGGTTTAAGAACATGGGTACGTTTGTGAACCGCACCATGAACAACCCGAAGGCAACAAAGAACGACCCGAAGTGGCTGAGTGTTCATGCCACTGGCCGTGCTTGCGACATTGGGTATTCCGATCGTAAGTCAGCAGTGGAGATGTGGAACTTTCTGTTGGCGAATAGCCGTGCGTTGGGCATTGAAGAGGTGCATGATTATGCGTTCGATGATGACAAGACTGACAAGGAGAAGGGTTGGGGTCGTGGGTACCGTTGCTCTCGTGGCGAAGGCGAAGCCGGTGTCAAGGTGTATGACTCCAAAGATAACGCTGGTTCGCAGGGCGGGCGCTGGTTGCATGTAGAACTTTCACCTGCAATGGCTGATGATGCGAACAAGTTTGCGGCTACTTGGAAAAGCCTGAAGCCAGTAGGGTGATTGATGTGGCGGCGTTTCTTATTGGTTGTTTCATTGGCATTGTCGGTACTGGTTTGGTTCTTATGGCGATTGTCTACCGGCACGTTGCCTTGGCTGAAATGGCAGAGGACAAGTCGTGACTGTTGCTCAGTGGGTCATCACAGCGGGTGGAGTGGTCGGTGCTCTCGGCATCATCTTCCAGACGGTTGTAAGACCTGTTGTTAAGTGGGCTCGCAGGATTGAATCTGCGGTTTCTGTTGTTGAGATGAACATGTCGAACAATGGTGGTTCTTCGTTGCGTGATGCAATTGACCGTATCGAACAACGTTTGGATTTGTTGGAAAAGAAAGTTGCAAAACCAACGGTAGAACGGAAGCCACGCACACGGAAGTAGTGCTACTGTCAGCGGCCTTATGACACCGCAAGACATTGAAATCCTTATTCAGTATCTACACAAAGTGATCGTTCCGCAGTCTGACGTGGACAGGTTCCTCCTCGCTGTGCAACGGTTGCAGTCCTTACGGGACAAGCAAAAGCAAGCCGCCTAAGGACTTAAGTAAGATGGCACCCATGTCATCACCGAAGAACTGGCTGGAGTGCCCTGAATGCGGGTTCAACTGGGAAGTCCACGAAGGACGTTTCTGCCCTATCTGTGGAGCCAAGGGCGAACCGGAACCTGACAATGGATGAGCAGGAATACCAGATCGTTCTTGTCAAGTGGGCTGATGCGCACACTGGCGAAGGCGGCTGGCACACCATCGAAGACTACGAAGATGACGGCGAGTGCGTCGTTGAAACAGTAGGTTTTCTTATTCCACCTACTGAACCAGGTGGCAAAAAGGGACACATCAGCATTTGGCAAACCATCAAAGAGGGCGACGGCATTCACCCCATGCACATCCCTGACGGCATGATCCGCAGTATCCAATTCCTCAAAGCGTTCTCTACAGAAATTTCTTTGCTTGCCTGTTGACTGTGATACACCCCACTTGTAAAGTGACTCCTAATCGTTTCACATACAAGGAGGGGGCTTATGGCTCTACACAGATACAGAATCAGCAAACCGGAACACGGCGGCCAAGAATGGTTGAACGCAAGGTTCTGGGATGAGAAGGGGCAGAAGCGCATCAGTGCGTCCCCTGCGGCGGCAATCTACGGACTGCACCCGTTCGTCCCACAAGACCAGTTCGCCGCAGAACTTCTAGGGGATACACCGCCCAGTCCCATCCCCCCAAACCCAGCAATGGAACGAGGCAACCGTCTCGAACCGTTCGTTCTTGAATGGGCTTGCGACAAACTTGGTGTCGCTTACGAAACACCAGAAGAAATGTTCGTCGCAGAATCCAAAGGTGGTGCCCGCATGATCGCCACCTTGGACGGGTTCTATGAGGATGGTGATGACCGTCGGATTCTGGAAATCAAAACCACCACCCGCCAATGGGACGGTGAACTGCCTGACTACTGGCGCATCCAAGGAATCCATCAGGCAATCTGTGCTGACGTGGAAGAAATCACATGGGCAGTGTTTGACCCATCAATGATTCTTCACCTGCACACACAGAAGGTCACTCCGTCAGAGTCGGCTGAGCACATCTCCGCTGTGGAGAAATGGTTGAACGCTATTGATCTGGGTATGACACCGCCAGGTGTGCACTGGTCGTACGAAACCATCAGCACCCGTTATGCGCAACCGAAACAAGACTCACCAGTTGAAGCACCTGACGAATACCTTGATCTTGTTGCACGATTAAAGCATGTCAAAGCAGAACTGAAGTCGTACCAAGAACTGGAAGACCAATTAAAAGCGGAACTGTGCGAACTAATCGGTGACCACACCAGCCTTGTTATCAACGGCACCACTGTTGCAACATGGCGACCACAAACCCGTGACTCATTAGACATCAAAGCGTTCAAGGTTGCTCATCCCGACATTGCTCGCAACTTCTCAAAACAAGTAACAACCCGCACACTGCTCTTGAAAGGGGCTAGATAATGGAAAATGCAAACACAGAGAAACTGAAACTCGTACTGGAAAAGTATGGGGTTCCCGACCCGAAGATTGTCGGCAAACTACCCAAGGGTGGTATCCAATTGGACTATGTGTCTCATGCTGAGATCACCAAAATTCTGTTGGAGATTGACCCGCACTGGCGCTGGGTTCCTATCGAATGGAAAGATGGACGCCCTGCTATTCATGTGGAGAACGGCATCGCTACCATGTGGGGCGAGTTAACGTTGCTTGGTCAAGCACGTCTCGGTGTTGGTTCTGTTCGTGCAGACAAGGCTGATCTAGACAAGGAACTTGTCGGTGACTTCTTGCGTAACGCCGCTATGCGTTTTGGTATTGCTCTCAGCCTGTGGTCAAAGCAGGAATGGGAAGAGAACGAACAGCCACGACCTGCCGCACGTCCGAAGCCTGCCGCTCAGCGTCTCGCCGCCCGTGCACCCGAACCCACCAAACCGCAGGTGTTAACCGACGAGCAACGTGCACAGTTCGTTGCGGCTTGCGACAAAGCACAGTTAGATCCTGGCACCGTTGCTCGTAACGCCAATTTGGATTGGGACAAGGGGCTGACGGAGGACGATTTGCCTGCGTTGCGTAACGCATTCCACGAACTCAAAGCATTTAAGGAAGGTGCGTGATGGCTAACAAACGAACCGTTGACCCTGATGCAACTGAAGCATCGATCCGCATTATCGGTATGCGTGTAACACAGAAACAGATGGGTCAGATCGCTGACTTATGTCAGACCCGTGAGGTTCGCAGGTCACGGTTGTTCCGTGATTTGTTGCGGGAAGCATGGGAGCGTGAGTGCGCAAGGGATGATTCGTTCTGATGGGCGATGACATCTGGGAGTACTACGCCAAAGACATGATGTTTGAATCCCATAAGGAACCGCATTACATCACCCAGCAATACATCAAACACTTGGAGAAGGAACTTACCCGTCTTCAGGCTGAGGTGGCTGAACTAAAGCAAAGGCTTGGCGATGAGTAAGCAGAAGCAGAAAGGTACCGCCGCTGAAACTGCGGTGGTGAAGTACCTGAAAGAATCTGGTCAGTTCCCGTACGCTGAACGTCGTGCGTTGCATGGCATCAGCGACAAAGGCGACATCACTGGACTTGGCCCTGTTGTCATTGAGGTGAAAGATCACAAGACGTTGAAGTTCAGTGAATGGTTGGGTGAGTTGGCGGATGAGATCGCTAACGCTGAGGCTGACACTGGTGCTGTGATCGCTAAGAAGCGTGGCACAACCAACGTTGCTGACTGGTACGCAGTGATGCCTGTCCATGTGTGGGTTTCCTTACTTAAGGAAGCGGGCTATTAAGAAACCGTTTGACCCGACGCTGTATAACGAGGACGACAATGCCAAGTGGCAAGTGATCGACTGGTTGTACAGCCGAGGGTTCTACGCCTGGGTCAACCCTGACCAGTACGGCATCGACGTCCTTGCGTTTAAAGACTGGTTGGATTACGGGTTCGAAGTTGAAGTGAAACACAACTGGCAAGGCGAGTTGTTTCCGTTCGGCACCGTGCATTTCTCTGCTCGTAAGTTGAAGTTTGTTGGTGTGAATACTTACTTCACTATGTTGAATGATGCTCGTACGCATGTGTTGTTGGCGCATGGTTCAACGTTGATGGAAAGTCCTGTCGTAAGTAAGAGAACGAAGTACACAGATGATGAGCAGTTCATTGCTGTTCCTTTGTCGCAGTGTGTGATTCGTGTACTAGACTGACCTAATCCGTTTAACGATAGGAGTTGCATGGCACTACACCCGACCTGACCCTCGAACAAAGGAGACAACATTGCGCAAAGCACTTCTTACTTTCATCGCCCTATCCCTACTAACACCAGCCACCCGCACACTGGCTGAACAAAAACCACCCGTGCTCAAAGAGGAATCATTCAAAGCAGTCAGCGAACTGCGACGGCAACTAGCCGACCCGAAGATCCCACCAGTGGAATACTGGGAACAAGTCGCCATTTGCGAATCCTCCAAGGATGGACACACCGCAGACTGGCAAGACAAAGGCACCTGGTCAGGCGGACTCGGCATCTACATCGGCACCTGGGTTCGGTGGGGTGGCAGAAACTTCGCACCCACCCCCTGGAAAGCAACCAAACTGGAACAGATCGTGGTCGCCAACCGCATCGCCGTCACCGGATATCACTTCTTTACATATTCAAAAAATCCTGTAGGGTTTATGGGATGGGGGTGCATCGAAAAGCGCAAGAGCCTGAAGCCAACCCCCAAAGTATGGAACACATACCGTACTCAGTCACCAAACGGTTCTGGTCTAGGGTCGCTGTGGGAACACCTGAAACCTGCTGGGAGTACCAAGGGTCAAGGCGTTCTGATGGGTACGGGAACTTCTTTGCGTTAAACAAACACCGTGCCGCCCACCGGTTCTCGTTCTACATCGCTAACCTGCACTACCCACCTGTCGTAAGACATAAGTGCGACAACCCAAGGTGCGTTAACCCGCACCATCTGGAAGGTGGCACACAGTCAGACAACATGCGGGATGCAATAGAACGAGGACGCCATTACAGTGCCGCCAAAACACACTGTGCACACGGGCACGAGTTCAGCGCAGACAACACTTACTATCGACCAGACAACACACGGGAATGCAGAACATGCAGAAAGGAGCGGGCTCGTGACAAAAGAAATCTGGACATGCCATAGTTGCGGTGCTAAAATCGAAACAGGAGTTGCGTTATCGCAACCACCAACACATTCTTGCCCTAAGAAGGCAGGATCAACTAAACAACTAGAGAAAGTAGGGGACTCCAATGAGTAACCACATCACCATTATCGGCAACGTCGGTCAGGAACCAGAGGTGCGAGTCAGTGCGTCAGGTATGGCGGTTGTCAAGTTCACTGTTGCTGATTCATACGGCAAAGATGACAAGAAGAAAACCACATGGCACAACGTCGTTGTGTTCGGACAGTTAGGCGAGAACGTCTCGAACTCTATTCACAAGGGTGACAGTGTGATCCTGTCCGGTCGCATGGAAGTGGAAGAGTACACCAAGAAGGACGGCACCAAAGGCAAGTCCACTCAGGTCATTGTCGATGACATCGGTGTGTCGTTGCGTTGGAACGTGTGGATTAAGGATCAGTCCGCTGACACAGTTGCCAAGGTCGGCAAAACATTCAGTTCACCCGCAGGGTTTGACGACTTCTGATGGATCTAACGAAACTTAGTTTCGATCTTTGGTACGAAGCCGGTCTACGCAATGGGTTCATCGGGCCCGTTGTCTGTTACACCCATGACACGTTGCCAATGGACGAAGAAGAAGACAATGAATTTATTGAGGGCTACGACCCTTGCATTTGGATCATCCGCAAGTACGACTCACCGGAGCACAAACACAATGTCGAAGAGAACCACCCGCCCTCAAAGTGGCGCAACCACATCTGTGACAGGGGCTGAGATAGTCCTACGGGCACACGAACTAATCACCGGTGACCGCCACGCCGACTACGACCACCCGATAGAGGACTACACCAAGGTGTCTGAGATTTTCTACGGGCTCACAGGGGTACGTCTTACTGTGCAGGAGTCGCTGTGTTTCCCGTTGGCTATGAAACTGGCACGGATGAGAACCGCCCGTGAACAGGACAGGTGGCATGAGGACAGTGTGGTGGACGCCATCGGTTATCTGGGTTGCATGGGAATGGTCAATGCTGTTGAGCGAGAATGACCTGTGGCAATACAGCACCCGTCACCCTGATTGCAACCACTGCATCACCATGCTGGACGCTATGACAGTGTGGGAACAGAAGGTGCACGACGCCTGCCCGTGCGTGTGTCACCAGTCGAAGACATCACAGGCTGTTGCTGAACGCAAAGAAGCGAAACGGAAACGGAAAAAGAATGCGTGAGTGGTGGGATCACGCCGCCTGTGCAGGCTCTGACGATCCGACGATCTTCTTCCCTGAAGTGGAGAAGGGGCAGAACAGTAGGTACATCTGGGAACGTGCCCGTGAATACTGCAACGTGTGTCCTGTCGTAAGTCAGTGTCTTGAATACCAAATGGATTTTGAGGAAGTGGTTGGCAGGCGGGACGGAATGTTCGGTGGGAAAACCCCAAAGGAACGGGAAGACCTGTGGCAGAAAAGGATAAGACCCCGACCATAGGAGGAAAGAGGGGGAAACTCCTACAGTCGGGGTCAGACCTGATGGTATCAAACTTTGGTGATTCGGTACTGATCCTCCCACCACAGTGAACAGTTCTTTGTTGCTTGTTCTGCTTGTTCTTGGCTTCTGAACCTGTGCGCCTTTGCCGGTGCTGTTGTCCAGCGCCACACACGGGCGGGGCAGTAGCAGAAAAACTGTTTCTTCTTGCGGGTGGGGAACCGCATCACGATCCAGTCCTGTCTTAAGTTCCGTGTCCGCCGGTACAGGGCATACGATCGGAACTGCCACACCACGTCGGTGAGCGGGCTTAGAAGCCGACTTGCCAGTACTGCGGGTTTGCTCCGTTGCATAGCGGGCACCAGTCCTCCCCTCGTCTGCGTGTCCAGCCGTTCCCTCTGAGCCTGCGCCACACGAGCCCGTCGTTGGCGTCCACCAAGGGATCTATCTTCCCACATCTGTCGCACCGCATTCGGTATTCACGGAAGATCGTCACGATGTGACTCTGACATGATGAGCACTGCGAGTGTGAGCCCACCGAACAGGACGGTGATACCGGCGAGCGGTGGCACGTTGTGTTCGTCCAGCACAAGGAGCAACGGGAGCAAGCCGAGCAGGATCAGGAACCCTGTCAGTGTGTTGAGTCGTTGTGCCCAGTCGGGTCGGTGTTGTGCTTTGCGGGCACGGTGCCGTTGTACTACTGCGTCTGTACGTTGTTGCAATGTGCGTGGGCAGTCGTCGTAAGGAAACTCTTCTTGCTCTTCACAGGTGCAGAACCCAAAGTGTTGTACTTGTGTTTCGTGTGTCAGGTTGGCGATGTCGCTCCAGTACATGACGGCGGGGTGATCGGGTGACCAGTGTTTGCGGTTCATCGCACTACCACCCAGTCGCCGTTGTCGAAACCTGCACCAAAGGTCTTTGCCTCTGCCGGTGTGAGCCAGTAGTACACCCATGCGTCCAACCCACCAAGAGTTGTTTCGTCGTGGACGTCGTGGTTGTACCAGTCGGGAAGAACACCGAACGTGACGTTCTCCTCCTGTGTTTCTCCGTGCCATCTGACAACGGCATCAATGGTCTGTATGTCTTGCACTGTTGTGCCTCCTCTTTGCTTCTGCGCACCGGTGTGGTGTGCATGGTGGGCGGGCAGGACTTGCACCTGCCTGTCTGCTAGTCGCCCTGCTGACTTACGTCAGAGCCCCAGACCTGTGATGAAACTTTTGCCGTTTACCATGTGGATCTGAAGTGGTTCTTCTTTGCCGTACACAAACTCCTTGCAGGGGAGGCAGAGCCATTCCCCGTAGGTTTCTGTGCCGTGCAATTCTCCGACGTCTTGGCATGAATCGCACATACCTCGGAGCCTCCCTGTCTTCTTCATGTTCCCTTCTTTCTGTTGCGTGGCTGTTGCCACTGAAATCAGACTAGCATACTGTTGCACGTTTGTCAAGTATCTTCTAAAACCCTTACCCAGCAAGGGATCCAGAAAACCCTGACTTAAGTCAGTCAATGTTTCGGATCTTCCAACAGATGTCGCACAGCGGGGCATTGTCCCCGACGTGCAACCTGAAGTCGTGAGTCCAGTTCGCCGTGTCCTCTTCGATGACCTCGGCACAGTCCTCACAGACCACAGTCTTGCCTTCCATGTTCACCCCCTGAACCTGTCGTAGTTGCGCCCAACCCAGTCGCCGTTGATCCACTTGGTCGGGTACTGCGTCCACTCTGCGTCAGGTATCTGCCTGCCCCTGATCCATGCGCCTGCGTCACAGTCTTCTTCTAGGTAAGCGAAGTCCCCATTGACGTAGGAGTAGGGCGAGATGTCCAGCCCCTCACAGGTGTCAAGCGGGACTGCCAACCAGCCGTGCCCTGCGTCCATAATCCATGTGGGTTGCATTACGCAACCTCCCCTTCTGTCTTAAGACCGAGAGCCCGTGCCACTGTGGACATGCTGGTGATCTCCCTGCCATAAAAGTTCTCATAGTGGTGCACCATTTCGGCTAGCACCTTTTTGTTGGTCTTGCCTTTGGTGCCGTACTCCTGCGCACAGAATTGGATGATGTTTACCCGTGTCATGCGCCCGCCGGTGTTTACCCTGAACGCTAATTCGGTGATGGCGCTGAGCACCCTGAGATGCTCTATGCCCTCTGCCCCGTCGATACACATTCCACCCCCCTCGTGCACTGTCGTTTGCTCCTGCACTTTTTGCATGTTCTCATTCATTGCTAATTACCTTCCTGTCTTAAGACTTGATTTGTTCAATGGTGGTTAGGATTTTGTCCCGCTTTACTATCCGGAACGCTTCGCCGGTGAGTACGTTCACGGCGTGGCACGGGGCGAGCGGGTCGGCGGTGGCTTCGATCCAGTCCACTGCCCTGCCGAGATTCTCAAAAGAGGCTCGGCGCTCCCCGTTATCTGCTCGCCAAGGGATAGCCGTGAGGGTGTCTGTCCATGTGTCTAG
>CAIVDG010000223.1 GCA_903904615.1 uncultured Acidimicrobiaceae bacterium
ATTCCGGCCGTTGCGAGTGCAAATGCAGCATCGGGCCCCTTCACACCACACATCGTGATGAGTCGATAGCCAAGCGCCGAACTTGCAGCGCTTCCACCAGGCACGATGTTGCCAAGCGCTTTGGTACTTAACTGAATTCGGTAGAGACGAAGTGCACTGACGCTGTTTCCACTTTCACCGAGCGCGGCCTTTGTCAGCAACGAGTAAGCAAAAAGTGAAAGTGCTTGAAAACCAATTCCCGCGATAAGCAACGACGGATCGATGGTGTTGAGGTCATTCACTGCATCTCTGAACCCAGGGATGAGTGGCAATACAAAGAAGTAGACGACTGCGCCAGCCAGCACAACCTGAATAGGCCGCAGAAAAGCGGGCCTCTTTCTCTTCTTTGAATTCATCTCTACCATCGTGACCGATTACCTAGCCGTATGCAGGGAATTCAACCACTATTCGCTCTAACCCGCGCCGCAAGTGGTCGCTGTAGTCGGCCGAAGTTTTCCCTACATGCACAACAACTACATCTCGCAGAGGCGACACCCACGTGAGTTGGCCCTCATAACCGTGCGCAATCATTGACCCTGCATCTGTTGGCCACGTCCACCAATGTGAGCTGTAGCCCATTCCCGTTACATCGTCATGAACCACGGAGCGTGCAGCATCGTGTGACCACCCAATGGGAAGAATTTGCTTTTCTCCCCACTTGCCGCCGTTCAGGTACAAGTATCCGAACTTTGCGAAATCTCGCGTGGTGGCGTAGAGAAAAGACGATCCAACAAAAGTTCCTGCCGTATCAAACTTCGGAATCGCGCTCATGCCAAGTGGTGCAAAAAGCCGAGTCCGCATGAAGTCTTCGACTGCGTCGTGTGATTGCGTTTTCTCCCCCAACGCATTTGCAAGAATTCGCGCAACGATGTTTGTGGTTCCCGATGAATACACCCACTGAGTTCCTGGTTCGTGCAGCAATGGTTTGGCAGCCGCGTACGCCGCGTGATTGCCCGTGAAGTCTGACTCACCGAACAACATCTCAATTACGTCAGATGCTGTTCCATCGACGTAATCCTCAATCCATTTCAAACCACTTCGCATGGTCAATAGGTCGTGCAATGAGATCTTCGAACGTTCGTCGTTTTGCCACTCCGGTATTAAGTGCGTGTCATCAAGCGACAGCAATCCATCGCCCGCCGCAATTCCAACAAGCGCATGAGTGATGCTCTTTGCCATGGACCACGAGATGTGCGTGGACTCAGGAGTGAACCCCTCCCCATTCCACTCGCGCACCACGCGACCATTCGCCACAATCAACAAGCCATGGGTCCGCCCCTGGGATTCGGGACGATTCACCAGCTCATCAATGGCGGCGTCAAGACGACCCGTATGAACCCTTTCCCCAAGGTCACCATGGTCCCAGTCGCCCTGAGGGAACACTCGATCTGCCACGCCCCGAGATTAGGCGCAGGGCTAGAGAACGGGTGACTGAAGCGTGACCAAATACCAGCCCCCTGAGACACATTGAACCCCCACAAATGCCCCGCGGACATGCCAAATCGGTGGCTCGCTCACTAGCGTTTCACCGTATGAGTACTGCGCCAGACCTCCAAACAGCCGCCTCGGTGATTTCCACCGCTCGATCCATGGTGGACACCGCCATTCAGAGCCTCATCGCAAAAGGTGGTCCGGACAAGAACCAGACCCTTGCCTACGACATTGCGCACGTAGCTGCCGCAGTGGAAACCGCTCGCTCGCTTCTTGATTACGGCGCAAAGGGAACCGCTGAAGGCAACATCGCGTGTGCATTCACCGCCGACATGGTGCACGACTTTGTGTCTCGTCTTATCGGACGCGAAAAGTTGTGGGGCGTCGACCCTTCTGCATTGTCTGGTGCACACGACTTCGTCGCCACATACCGCGACCCAGAATTCCTAGCTTCCCTTGCCGACGTTCAAGGTCCACGTCACCTTGCCGACGATTTTGAAATGGTGCAAGACACATTCCGCTCATTCGCAACGAAAGTTATTGCACCAAAGGCAGAGCATGTTCACCGCCACAACGGCGATGTTCCAGAAGATGTCATCGCCGGCCTCGCGGAAATTGGCGCATTCGGCTTGAGTGTTCCCGTTGAGTACGAGGGCTTTTCCGAAGGTGGCGAAGGCGAATACATGGCCTCTGTTATCGCAACAGAAGAATTGTCGAAAGCATCACTTGGAATTGGCGGATCACTCATCACC